>CAZKXO010000054.1:0-15824 GCA_964556525.1 uncultured Saprospiraceae bacterium | reverse complement strand
ACCTGCAGATCAGCGCATGGACTTTGTCTCTATTGTTACACCTAATCATCTGCATTTCGAGCCTGCAAAGTTGGCTTTAGAGTCTGGTTTTCATGTAGTCTGTGACAAACCAGTCACCTTTAATTTGGCACAAGCCAAAGAGCTAAAAAGTCTTGCTTCTAGAAAAAGACGAATCTTTGCAGTGACACATAATTACACAGGTTACCCAATGGTCAAAGAGGCAAAAGCCATCATTGCTTCAGGCCAACTCGGCAAGGTCAGAAGAGCAATAGTCGAGTATCCTCAAGGATGGCTAAGCACTAGGCTGGAAGCATCAGGACAAAAACAAGCCAGTTGGCGTACAGATCCGAAAAGGTCAGGCAAGGCAGGTTGTATGGGTGACATAGGAACACATGCAGAAAATTTACTGGAGTATGTGAGTGGACTGAAAATAAAAAAACTATGTGCTGACCTCAATATTTTTGTACCGGGAAGAGCCCTAGATGATGATGGAGCTATCCTACTAGAATTAGAAGGAAAAGCTAAAGGCATTTTGTTTGCTTCCCAAATAGCAGCGGGCGAAGAAAACAACATCAGACTTAGAATCTATGGCGAAAAAGGTGGACTAGATTGGTCTCAGCAAGAGCCTAACACCTTGCTAGTAAGATGGCTGGATGGTCCAGCTGAAATACGAAGAACAGGTGTAGGCTCACAAGCACTAACTACTGCTCATGCAATTAGAATTCCCGCAGGGCATCCAGAAGGATTCCTAGAAGCTTTTGCAAATATCTATCGCAATGTCGCCCTTACTATCAATGACCTTAATCAACGAAAAAAACCAAATCCACTGTACTTGGATTTTCCAAATATAAATGATGGCATAAGAGGAATGCGCTTCATAGACAAAGTCATAGAGTCTAGTAAAAGCAAGCAAAAGTGGACTAAATTCTAAGTAGAAAAAAACGAAACAAGAAGATGAAAACTATAAAAGGACCAGCCATTTTTTTAGCCCAATTCGTAGACAAAAAAAAACCATTTAATTCACTGGAGGGCATGTGTAATTGGGCCAGTAGTTTGGGTTACAAAGGAGTACAGATTCCCACTTGGGAAAAGAATCTGATAGATCTAGATAAAGCTGCCAAAAGCAAAACCTACTGCAATGAACTGAAAGCTGTAGTGGAATCCTATGGCCTCAAGATATCAGAGTTATCTACACATCTCCAAGGACAACTGGTTGCAGTAAATCCAGCTTACGATATAATGTTCGATGCCTTTGCACCAAAGGAAGTGAAAGGCAAGCCCAAAGCCAGGACAAAATGGGCAATCAAACAAGTAAAAAACGCGATCACCGCCAGCAAGCATCTTGGCATCAAAGTGCATGCTACTTTTTCAGGTGCACTGATGTGGCACACTATGTATCCTTGGCCGCAGAGACCCGCAGGATTGGTAGAACAAGGATTTGCTGAATTGGCAAAAAGATGGCTTCCTATTCTTAACCATGCAGATAAAAATGATGTAGATATTTGCTATGAAATTCACCCAGGAGAAGACTTACATGATGGCGTCACCTTTGAAAGATTTTTGAAAGCAACAAAAAATCACAAAAGAGTGAACATGCTGTATGATCCTAGTCATTACATCCTTCAACAAATGAACTATCTCGAACATATAGACATCTACCACGAAAAGATTAAGATGTTTCATGTGAAAGATGCTGAATTTATTCCTTCTGGACGTAGTGGTGTATATGGAGGCTATCAGTCTTGGGCTGACAGACCTGGACGGTTTCGTTCTCTAGGAGATGGGCAAGTGGATTTTAGAGGTATCTTCAGCAGACTGACCAAGTACGGATACAACGGCTGGGCAGTTCTAGAATGGGAATGCTGCTTCAAATCATCACAACAAGGTGCTGAAGAAGGGGCCCCATTTATACAAGATCATATCATTGAAGTAAGCAAGAAAGCCTTTGATGATTTTGCGGGAGGTGAATCCAATGCAAGAATCAACAGGAAAATTCTAGGCCTGTAAAAGTTATTTACGAGTTGCCACAACTCTAAGAACTAGATTTCTACAATTTGTATTTATATCGTGACAAACATTGTAGTAATCTTTAGGTAGTATCTCTTTATTGACGTTCTTGAAGTCATACTCAATTACAGACTCACTAAGGCTCAATATTTTCTGCTCTTTACGAAAATCATAGGCTTTGTTCTTTGTGTGGAAGTTATTCAGCTTATAGACAGCATCTGAAGGCAACTTGAAATTTGATTTTTGATAATATCTGGTATGTTCATTCAAATCAATGGCATATTGAATAGAGTCACAAGATGTCGGTGAGATATACTGGTAGACATTGTACGGTTCATACAAAAAATATGAAGCTTCTAAAGTATTATCCTCTAGTGGTGTCCAAGGGTTTCCGATTTCGTAAGTCTCAGTCATTCTAAATACATTCTTCTCATAGTCGTCTTCGATTTTAACTTTGTCTTGAGTTCTTACATCTATAAACAAGGTAGAATACACTTGCTTGAACATATCAGCCAGATCCTTAGGAGAATAGTTGTCGTACATGGTTCGCATATAATCAGCATTCGCACCCGTAAATGTAGATTCTACTCTCAAGCTCCCATCACCATCGACTTTACTAAAATCAAAATACTCTACTACTTCTATTTTGGACCCGATATCAACTATATCCATTTCTTCAAGACCAGATCTGCCAACTGTTGCAGGTAGTCCAAATCCATAATCATAAGCAGTTCTTTGTGTGATGTCTCCACCTTGAAGACTCAGCGAAGGGTCCAACCATAAGGTCTTTCCTTCTAATTCACATTTTACTATTACGTGGTCAAATAAAGAGTATCCTGGTAAATATGTATTTAAGATCTTACCGGAAGTGGTATTGACCAAAACTGGATAACAATCAGTAATCCCCAATTCCTTCAGGGCAAGACTTAAAAGCAGGCTCTTGTCTTTGCAATCACCATATCTCCTATCCAGTACATCAGCAGGAGCAGAAGGCTTTATACTTCCTATTCCACCATTGACGGAGGTGTACCGAACCTTGTTCTGGATATAATCATAGACTTCCGTAGCCTGAGCAGTGAGGCTGATATCTTTATGCTTCACCTTGTTTACAAACTCCTCCACTTCAGCAGACAGAGGGAAGTCAAATAAATCAGCTGCCCAGAGTTGGACTTTCTCCCACGAGTCAAATGATGATATCTCTACGAAATTAAATGGCTCTGAAGCCATGGACATATTTTCTTCAAACAAAGCTGGACCAACATTCTCAGCAATAATATTCAGCTGGTGCAAGCCATCTTTCTCTTCTTTTGAAATAGTAAGATTCTCATCGGAGAGAATTCGATATTCATATTCTAGATCTGAAGGAGCAATAAATCGAAAAGTAAGATGGTCTATATGATTAAACCCTTGAAGATAGTCGATGAGGTTATAATGATTTTCATAAATGGGGTTCTGACCTGAAATAGAATAAACCAGCTCTAGTTCATCATCTTTTCTAACATCCTCTACAATTGCATGCGCAGCCATAATACCAGTATACATATTAGACTTTAGTTGCGTCTCTTCATTTATAACTTTGAGTACTATCTCAGCAGATTTATCTATAACCTCTCCATCTCTAAAAATCTTGAAACTATGAAAGTTGATTTCTTGAAATGAAGTATCAAAACTCATGTATAACTGGGATGCTTCACTTATTCCAGAGTTATGAACAATCTTGCTCTTTGTCCTGACAACCATCGCTTTTTCCTCATAGTTAACCGTTGTATTAAGTGCAGTAAAATAAAATCCTGAAGCCAAATCATATAGATCCACCTTAGATTCAACAGTATGATCTGGATTATGTGCCCATTCTGGTGCTGGGGAATTGGATATAGATTGGCTGTGCAATAAGGTAGAAACACCTAAAATCAATACGGAAATCAAAAAGCTAATTTGGTTCATGGAAGTTTTTTAATGCTTATAAATATCAAAGGGAATACTTTATCTAAAGATAGTCTATTTGAAATTTTAATACTGTTTACTATCCAACAAACTAACATAAGAGGTAATAAATTCTACCTTGAGAAATTTCATGTCGGCAAAGCTATAGATGTCTGAGAAACCAAACCGCTTTTCATCCTGCATAGTCATGGTTCCGTTAATGGCCGCAAGATTGTCTTCTACTATTATCTTGTCGATTATTAGCACTATTGCTTTATTGTTCTCATGCTGGGCAAGGACTGAAAGAAATTTTTCCTTTCCCCAAATCGGTTTTTCGCCTACTAAGGTCCATCCTATATCTTCACTGAAGTATTGCTTCAGTTTTTCCAACTCATAACCAACAAAAAGTGTAGTCAACTTCAGAATCAATGCTTTACGGACATCTTCAGTACAGTCTATGCTACAGATTACCTTCATTATCACTTAACTTTAAATCTGTTCGATCCCCATTAAACTTCCAATCAACCAAGGTCAGAGCAGCATTAAAAAGATAGAAAATATACTTAACGACATTAGCGAGATTTAACAACATTCCATTCTTCACTAGTTGGACACAATTATAAACTATCCAATTTACCCAGGTTTCCTGATATTTAAAAGCATTACTTGTAGTTCCTCCTAACGAAATCCCAAATGCCAAGGAAACTACTAAAAGAAAAGAGGTATCTGTTTTTCCTCCAAAAAGATAGGCACCTAGAAAAACCAATCCAAAGGCAACGAACATGGAGACAATGATTATTAAGAAATAAAACTTATCCCTTTCTCTTATCCTTTCTCCCCCAGCCCATCTTTTTACTGCTACAGTATGTGTAATAAAGGTTATGGGATACGTAATTATAGCAGAAGCATTTCCAAACAAAAAATCGTTCACACCAGAATTGACCGTAGTAACGACTCCTAGCACATTCCCTGTATTGTTCTGCTTACTGACCAATCTTGTGGCTAGCATAGAAAACACAGCTCCTATAGTAGACATAATACCTAGAGGATAATACCCTGATGTTACCTTTTCCCATAGATCAGATAGTTTTATCCCAAACTCTACTTCACCTTCTGAGTATATAGTGCCATGGAAATTTCTATATATGCAAACTCCCAGAATAAGCACAGCTCCTATGATATCTAGATAGGTAGAATGTACAATCTTCCTGATACGAGGATATCTAACTGGAATCTCCACAACTAATTTTGTTTTTCCACAGCGTATGACTGCAGCACCTCTAACGATACATACTCCAAAGCCTTTTCGTGAGTTGCTTCCAATCTTATAGGTGGTGCAACCCCAGCTTTATATGCCTCAACCCATCTGGCTACACAGAGACACCAATAATCCCCCGGCTTTAGGCCTGGAAAGTGATAGGCAGGAATTGCTGTAACAAGGTCATTACCACAACTTATACTGTAGCCTAGAAAATCTTGAGATACTCTAGCACATACTATATGAGTACCGTAGTCATCCGCACCTGTGTAGCAGTGTCCATCTCTATAAAATCCAGTCAATGGATACGTACAACATAACTGTAATTCCTCTCCTAATACATTCTTGGCAGATCTATTCATTTTGTTTTCTTCTGTACTACTAAGTGATATTGTCGCATTTTCTCAGCAAGCTAATGTTGAGCCGCATTATGAAAAGATGGAATCGGACCACACGGGATTTAATTGTACTTAGAGAAATAACTGATGACGTTAGACTCTATGCGATTATGAATTGCGTCTAAAGGTGCTCGGTCTAATTCGGTCCCAGTAAGAATCTTGTATAATTCAGCATACCTGTCCGATACCTTATCCACAAAACTGTCAGGCATCACAGGCATCTTCTGACCTACTTTCCCTTGAAAACCATTCTCCATGAGCCACTCTCGCACAAATTCTTTAGACAATTGCTTTTGCTTCTCTCCTTTGACTTGTCTTTCTGCATATCCTTCTAGATAATAATACCTGGAACTGTCAGGTGTATGGATCTCATCTATAAGAATAATATCATCATTATACTTCCCAAACTCATACTTTGTATCTACCAGTATAAGGCCCTTTTCCTTTGCCATTTCTGTACCGAGATGAAAGAGTTGCAATGCATAGATTGCTAACTTGTTCCATTCTACTTGAGATACTATACCCTGAGCTAGAATTTCTTCCTTGGAAATATCTTCATCATGACCCTCTTCTGCTTTGGTCGCAGGAGTGATAATAGGCTCAGGAAACTTATCTCCTTCTTTTAAGCCCTCAGGCATTATCACTCCGCAGATAGTTCTCTTCCCTGCACTGTACTCTCTCCACGAATGGCCAGCAAGGTAACCCCTTACAACCATTTCTATTTTTATTGGATCTGCTTGCTTACCAATACCTACATTAGGATCAGGACTGGCTTCCAACCAATTGGGTACAATATTTCTAGATGCATCTAGAAAGTACTTGGCAACCTGTGTTAGAATCTGTCCCTTGTAAGGAATAGGTTTGGGCAAAATGTGATCAAAGGCAGATATTCTGTCTGAAGCGACCATTACAAGTTTGTCATGAACAAAATAGACATCTCTGACTTTACCATTATAAACTTTAGTCTGACCTGGAAACTTAAAATTTGTTTCTTTGATTCCTCTCACTGAGTGCATTATTTGTGTCGTGAAATTTAACGATAATAGTTTGATATGTAAAAAACTATTCATATTAGTTATGCTACATTTTTAAAATAGTCTCTGAAAACTATCTTCGCACTTACTTGTTTATTCAGGAATAGCACAATATACCTCAATGCACATAGAGCAGATATATACAAACTGTTTGGCCCAAGGCGCCTACTATATCCATTCAAATGGTGAGGCAGCCATCATAGATCCTTTAAGGGAAACTGAACCATACATGGATAAACTCAGAACCGATGAGGTCGAACTTAAGTACATATTTGAGACACATTTTCATGCAGATTTTGTAAGTGGGCATCTAAGTTTGGCTAAGAAGACAGGTGCGACGATAGTCTATGGACCAGAAGCCACAACCAAGTACGATGCTTTGAATGCAATTGATGGTCAAGAGTTCAAGGTGGGTGACTTGACCCTCATTGCTCTTCATACTCCTGGACATACAATAGAGAGCACCTGCTATCTGCTCAAAGATAGAGATGGAAAAGAGCTGGCCATCTTTACAGGAGATACTTTGTTTCTTGGTGATGTAGGAAGACCAGATTTATGCCAGAAAGGAAGTGCTGTCACAGAAGCTGATCTTGCCGGAATGCTATATGACAGTCTTCGTACCAAACTCATGCCTCTTCCAGATGAGGTAAAAGTCTATCCAGCTCATGGAGCAGGCAGTGCCTGTGGTAAGAACATGATGAAGATAACGGTGGATACATTGGGTAATCAAAAGCAAGTCAATTATGCTCTAAGAATGGATATGACTAAAGAAGAATTTATAGCAGAAGTGACAGAAGGTCTTTCTACAGCTCCTGCTTATTTTCCTGAAAATGTCCGATTGAATAAGGAAGGCTATGATCATATAGATGAGATAGTCAATAAGGGACTAAAAGCTCTTTCGCCTAACGAATTTAAATTAGTAAGAGACCTGAATAATGCATTGGTCTTAGATGTAAGATCTAAGCAAGAGTTCAGGGATGGACATGTTCCTAGATCATTGTTTATAGGACTAGATGGCAGCTTTGCCCCATGGGTAGGTGCTCTTATAAAAGATGTGAACAAATCCATTATCATAGTAGCACCTCCAGGTAGGGAAGAAGAAACGATAATCAGATTATCCAGAGTAGGATTTGATAAAAGCCTAGGTTATCTGAAAGGAGGAGTGGCAGCATGGGCTGGTGCAAGATTAAAAACCACTAAAGTCAAGCAGATTTCAGCAAGAGAACTACAACAAAAAAATCTGCAAGAAGAATCTGTTTTCGATTGCAGGAAGCCTGGTGAATATGATGCAGCTCATATCAAAGATGTCCTTAATCTACCCTTGTCTACATTAGACCAAAACCTAAAGGAGGTTCCAAAAAAGGAACCATTCTACATTCATTGCCAGAGCGGCTATAGATCTATGGTAGCCATATCCATTCTGTTGGCTAATGGAATTGAATATGGTATAGATGTAGAAGGTGGGTACAAAGCCTTATCAGCTTTAGAAATGGAAGTCGTAGAATCAGTTTGTTCTAATACAACTAAATAAATCACAATTATGAATATTAAGAGTATAACTGTCCAAGAGTTAAAGAAGATGCAAGACAATAATGAGGATTATGTTCTCATAGATGTGCGAGAACAGCATGAGTTCGATTTAGTACAAATGGGAGGTGAACTTGTTCCTCTATCTGTCGTTCCTGCTAATCTTGAAAAATTTGAGCGAGATACAGACATGCTTATCATCCATTGTCGATCTGGTGCAAGAAGTGGCAATCTTATTAGTCAATTACAACAAATCAAAGGGTACGAAAATCTTTACAATCTGGAAGGTGGTATTCTTGCTTGGGCAAAAGAAATAGATACAAACTTACCGACATACTAATTAGAGACTACCATACATTGACCTCTCTTTCTAGCTTGATATCGTATTTAGCAAGTACAGAGGTTTGTATGTCGTCGCTTAGTTTGTATACTTCTGCTCCGGTGGCAGATCCATGATTGACCAGAACAAGAGCTTGGTTTTTGTAAGTTCCAGTTTGCCCTACAACTCTACCCTTCCAGCCACACTGATCTATGAGCCAGCCTGCCGGTACTTTGATAGTATGATTGTCTACAGGATATGAAGGCATTTCTGGATAGTTAGAAATTAACTTCTCATAAAGTGCCATTGAGATAATAGGATTTTTAAAGAAGCTACCAGCATTACCTATTTGCTCAGGATAAGGCAGTTTGGCTTGTCTGATAGAAATAACAACCTTACTGATATCATCTATTGTGGGCTGACTAATACCTCTTTGCTGTAGCTCTGATTCGATGGCACCGTAGCTGGTATTAAGTTTGTGAAAGCCAGGCTTACTCAGTTTCAGTACTATGTCTGTAATTATAAAGTCATCCTTCCATTTTGTTTTGAAATTACTGGTTCGATAACCAAAACCACATTCCTCTCCATGAAAGGTGTATTCATGACCATCTGCTAATTTGTATGCGATCACTGCGTGGATAACATCTTTGATCTCTACACCATAGGCGCCGATGTTTTGCATTGGTGCAGCACCACATTTACCAGGAATAAGGGAAAGGTTTTCTATCCCACCATAGCCATGTTCTACAGACCACAGAACGACTTCATGCCACGACTCACCCGCAGCGAGTTTGACTAGGATATATTCTTCAGCATCCTTTATCAGTTCTATGCCTTTATTATTGACTTGGATGACAGGCTTGGAGATATCTTGACTGAGTAGGATGTTACTGCCACCACCCAGAATGAAATAACCTGACTCTAATATTTTATTCCTTATAATCGGAAGGTCTGACTTAGAAGTAAGTTCTATGAAGGTACCAAAAGAGACATCGATACCAAAGGTGTTATACCCTATCGAAGAAAGATCATTGGAAATAACCATTTTAGTTAGAGCTCGCTTTCAGGTCTTTTGATTTTTCTCAACATGATAATATTGAAATCCATTTGGAGACCAAAGTGAAAGTTATTGACTCCATCCAAGTCCGGATTGATACCATAACGAACAAAGGCATGTCCGGTAAATCCAGAGATGCCCATTCCAGCTCCTAATTGCAGATTGTAAGTTTTGAAATAGTCTCTTACTACTCCTAATTCTCTAAACTCTTGAGATAATCCAAAAATTTCAGTTCTACTATATTGTATACCTCCTCCTACAGACCATCCAAATGCCATATCCTTGTTCAAGCCTGATAAGCCTCCAAAGTTGAGCTTAGCCATGATAGGAAATGACAAAGATCCTAAGCCTTTGTAATCTTTTATCGCCAGTCCAAACAAACCAATATTGGCTTGTGCTTCTATAGAAACCGAAAATTGATCGGCGCCTACCCAAATCTTTGGCCCAATGGCTGGGCTGAGTAAGACAGATCCATTTCGACGATGTGCAATTCCATCCCTCTCATTGTTATAGATATTATACAAGTCATCAGACACAGTCAAGCCTATGCCAAACTGTGCAGAACTCTGCAAAGTTTGTGTGACCAAAAACAGCATAATTAACAACCTCCAAATCTTCATCTACTAGTTTTTTGTTCTATATGTGATTAGTTACTACTGGTAATCTTAAAAACTATAGTTCCGCACGTTTCATCTGAACTGGAACTCTTAAACCAGAATTCTTTGGACTTTCTTACTGCAAGAGAAATAATACTTTGGGTCTTCAAAGTAGATTCTGCATTATTATACTCTGCCTCAGTCACCTTCCCATTGCCATTGACACAGATATCAATCACCACATCTCCAGTAGTCTCTGATAAAAGCAGGATACTAGGCTGCTGAAGTACTTTTCTGCTACCCAAACCATTTTTTATCTCCAAGGTAACATCTTCATCTATAAAGATTTCATTTACACTATCATCCACCTCTGGTTCTAGCACTACCGGTTCAGTATTTCTTTCATTTTTCAAATCTATTTCTGTACCTGAGCTTCTATTCCCAGAGTTACTATCATCCCCAGAATTTCTATCTGAACCAGTACGAGGAGATTTATCTGAAGTAGTATCAGATTCAGTTCCTGTGCCATCATCTTCATTGTTATCTGGTAACAAATCGTCTAAGACACTGGAAATTTTATCCTTTAGTTCGTCTAAAGGATCGCGCTCTTCAGAAGTGGTTTCTTCTTGTGCTTGTGTATCTCTAGATTTATTTGACTTGTCTCTCGCAGAAGTGCCGTCAGGAAACAAGATTTCTGCAGTTGCCATAGTTGTAGCTGCTTGATCAGTTTTTCCTAAGTTTTTTTGAGCTTTCCCAAATAACAATACAGATTCAGGGCTTATACCTTTGATTTCGAAAACCTGCAACAAGTCATTATATGTGCCTCGGAAGGCTCCAACATTAAATTTGGCTTCCGCTCTCTTATACATAGCGTCTTTAAAGGAAGGGTCCTTGGCAATGATAGATGTAAATTCTTTGATCGCTTCTTCATACCTGTTCGTTTCCATTAAGAACTCAGCTTTCAAGTATATAAAGTCTGGTTCCTCTTCTACACTTTGTGCATTTAAGTTTAGAGAAAAGAGGGTGATGAAAAGTAATGTTAATCTGATCATAACTGTCGTATTAAAAATTAATTGCAAATGTAAGTCCTATTTAAGTTTATGACGCATGCTCAGTACAATAGTTATTATTATGAAGCTTCTATAGCATTAAATATTAGTTAAATTGGCAGATTTAGGTCAATAAATAACACTTTTACTTAGTTTTCATACCCTTTTCATTCTGACAATTTGGCACTCCGATATCTTAATTTATCTATTTTTGCAGTCTAAAAGCCTGACTTCGAGATGCTAAATGATAATCTAATTAAAGATATTGGTCATAAGAAGATAGATTCCTCTATTCAAGGCCAAGTCTATGATGACACAGTCGAGAACTCCAAAGCCGATAAGTTCTACTATATCGAGAGTTACGGTTGTGCTATGAATTTCTCTGACTCCGAAATTGTAGCTTCTATCCTATCCAAAGAAGGGTATGGGTCAACCAGAGAAATGAAGGAAGCTGATCTTATACTGGTCAATACCTGTTCCATTCGTGAAAAAGCTGAAGACACAGTCAGAAACAGACTAAAAGTCTATCAAAGTATAAAGAAGCAAAAGAAAGGGTTACTCATCGGGGTACTCGGATGCATGGCAGAACGTCTCAAATCCAAATTCCTTGAGGAAGAAAAGCTTGTAGACCTTGTTCTAGGGCCTGATGCTTACAGAGACTTACCTAGACTCATTGCTAATGCTCAGAATGGAGAAAGAGGAATCAATGTTCTCTTGTCCAGAGAAGAAACCTATGCGGATATTTCTCCGATCAGGTTGGATAGCAATGGCATTTCTGGTTTCATCTCCATCATGAGAGGTTGCGATAATATGTGCTCGTTTTGCGTAGTGCCTTTTACCAGAGGCAGAGAAAGAAGTAGAGATGCATTTACGATAGTTGCTGAAGCTGTGCAAATGAAGGAGATGGGCTATAAAGAAATCACTTTGCTAGGACAGAATGTAGATTCTTACAAGTGGGTAAATCCAGAAACTAATACTGCTGTCAGCTTTGCGGAATTACTCATAATGGTAGCCAAAGTGGATCCTGAAATCAGGGTGCGATTTTCTACTTCCCATCCCAAGGATATAACAGATGAGGTAATGTACGCTATTCGTGATTATGAGAATATCTGTAAGTACATACATCTTCCGGTCCAGTCAGGTAGCTCTAGAATACTGGAGAAAATGAACAGGACCTATAGCAGGGAATGGTATGAAAGCAAAGTGAAGAGAATCTATGAAGTCATACCTGATTGTGCCATCTCCTCGGATATAATTACTGGTTTTTGTTCTGAAACTGAGGAAGATCATAAGCAAACCCTAAGTATCATAGAACAAAGTAACTTCATCTTATCATACATGTATTTCTATTCTGAAAGACCTGGCACCCTAGCTGCTAGAAAGTATGAAGATGACATCCCATTAGAAATAAAGAAGAGAAGACTGGCAGAAGTCATAAAACTGCAATCTGAAGTCTCGAGAGCGAGTAATGAAAAAGACGTCGGAAAAACATTCGAAGTTCTAATAGAGGGTGATTCAAAAAAATCTTCTGAGCACTTCAAAGGTAGAAATAGTCAGTTCAAAGTAATCGTATTTCCAAAAGTAACAGGGTTACAACCCGGTGACTATACACGGGTAAATGTTACCAAAATAACTTCTGGAACACTACTAGGAAACATCGTAAGCTAATTACAAGCTATGAATCTGCAAGCTGTCAAACAACGCTATGGAATAGTAGGTCGATCAGAGCAACTCGATCATGCTCTGAACACAGCCCTACGTGTAGCTAACACTGACTTGTCAGTTCTAATAGAAGGAGAATCTGGTGTAGGGAAAGAGGTTATATCCAAAATTATCCATGAATACAGCAGCAGAAAACACAATTCTTTTATTGCCATCAATACGGGAGCCATTCCTGAAGGAACGATAAACTCAGAGTTATTTGGCCATGAAAAAGGCGCCTTTACTGGAGCTAGCACTGAAAGAAAGGGCTATTTTGAGTCGGTTAATAACGGCACAATCTTCTTGGATGAAATAGGCGAAATGCCTTTGGATACCCAAGCATTCTTGCTAAGGGTACTCGAAACTGGAGAGTACCTGAAAGTAGGATCTTCCAAAGTCCAAAAAACCGATGTCAGAATCGTCGCTGCCACCAATGTAGATCTGGAAAAAAAGATCAAAGCGGGAAAATTTAGAGAAGACCTCTATTATCGTCTGAGTACAGTACCTATCAGAATTCCTGCACTTCACGAAAGAAGAGGTGATATCCACTTACTTTTCAGAAAGTTTGCAAACGACTTCTCTGAAAAATACAAAACAGATTCTGTCAGATTAGATGAAGAAGCAAAAGCCATCATAAACAATTACAGATGGCCAGGGAATATCAGAGAACTTAGAAATCTAGTAGAACAGCTGTCTGTATTGAGTGAAGACCACCTTATTTCTGCCGACGATTTGCTGAAGGTATCACCTAGGTTGGCTAACAGGAATCTACCTGCACATTCAGAAGCAGGTCAAAAAACTGACTTCGAGGAAAGAGAAATACTTTACAAGTTTCTATTTGACATGAAGAGCGACCTGACAGAATTAAAGGCTATGTTTTTCGAAATGGTACAGCGGAACAATCTAGAAATGCCTACCCAAAACTACAAGCCGAGTCCTGATTACCCTGAGAAATACAATTCCTTACCAAGCACAAACAGCTACGAATTCGAACCACAAAAGAATCATGCTGTATACAATGATTATGACGAAGGGACTGTTATAATAAATAAAGAAACAGCCTACAGCGAAGCAGAAGAGGTGGAAGAAAATCTATCCTTGGATGAAACAACCAAAGAACTAATAAAAAAGGCACTCAAAAAGCACAAAGGAAAGAGAAAACATGCCGCTGAAGATCTAGGAATTTCTGAAAGAACTTTGTACAGAAAGATTAAAGAATATGACATCAAAATATAGCTGCTTATTGGTACTATGCTCCCTAATATGCATAATCAGCTGTGGTATATTCTATGATTTCAAAGGCATTTCGATAGATTCACATATCAATACCTTCTACGTGGAAGATTTTGTAAGAGGTGTTCCTGATTGTCCTGTGGATCTAGACCAAAGATTTGCAGAACTTCTCCGACAAAAAATAAGAGACGAATCTCGACTTATCAGAGATGAAAATGAACCAGATATAGCATTCCTTGGTACTGTCACATCCTACCGAACAGTTTCTGTTGCTCCTGAAGAAGGTGCAACGACCAGCCTTAATAGACTAGAAATCAATGTCAGAGTGGAATTAATCAATTATCTGGATGAGGAAAAAAATTGGAAAAAGTCTTACAATGCTTTCCAGGACTATGACAGTAATATAGATTTTGGTGCCATAGAGGAGACAATCACTGCTGATATCATAGACGATATAGTGGAGAGAATCTTCAATGACGCCTTTACCAATTGGTAAATAGTCCTGCTTAATTTTACCTTTGTTGTATGGGTATGGAGAAGATAACCTTGGCGAAAGTGATTGAAGCTGATGATAAGTCTCAGTACAGTGAATTTATAGGCGAGCAACTTAAAAAATACCCGTATTCGCAACCCATTCAGCGACTAGCTGCTGAAGCTGGGCTTACATCAGAGTTTCCTATGCACCGATATAGCTGGAAGCAAACCTTGGGCTCTAACCCAGAAATCAAAGGAGCTAATGATGTTATCAGTCTAAGGATGACTGAAATAAGTGGAAAGAAACAGAGTCCAAAAAGTTCATCATTCATTGGAGCGACATCTGCAACTCAAAAATTGAGCAGTACTTCTGATACTCAGCCTCTATCTCTATTTACCCAATGGTTACAGAATGAAACTAAAGACCTTGATGGTACAGGTAGCTACATAGTAACTGAAGCGAGCAAGCAACTACAGAACCAGCTCCCAGAAACTGAGACCAAACCATCTAACAATGAACTATTAACAAAAGCGAAAAAGAAGAAAAAGAGCAAAAAGTCTAAAAAGAAAAAGTCTTTATTAAAGCAGAAAATAGAAGCAAGTGTAGAAAGGAATGAAGAAATCATGACAGAAACCCTTGCCAAACTCTACATGGATCAGGGATATTACAAGAGAGCTCTTACACTGTACGAGCAGTTGAGTTTGAAATATCCCGAAAAAAGTAGTTTCTTTGCGCCTTTTATAGCTGACATTAAAAGCAAATTACAATGATTACTCTTCTTACTATCTTCATCGCACTGATAAGTTTCTTACTGATGGGAGTTGTTCTCATTCAAAATCCTAAAGGAGGTGGCTTAGACTCTACTTTTGGTGGTGCCGGTGCAAATCAAGTATTTGGTGCTGCAAGATCTACAGACTTTGTAGAAAAGTTGACTTGGGGCCTTGCCATTGCTTTGTTCGTACTTGCTATCATAACGGCCATAATAGTTGCAAATTCTGCCGGCGCAACTGGTGGTGTGGTTCCTCTACAATCACAAGGCTAAAAATTTAGACTACATAATTTCTCTGACAGTTTTGACAAAGTGTCTAATAGCTGTCAATATTTCATGCAGCTACTTGGTATATCTTTCTATTTTCTGTAAAAATGTCACCTAATTCCAGATGGCACATTTACTGATAATACCAAGTATAACTTTATTTTTAGTTTTCATTTGACACAAAATAATTTCGGAATTTTTGAGCGCATCG
>CAZKXO010000053.1:0-15852 GCA_964556525.1 uncultured Saprospiraceae bacterium | reverse complement strand
TATTAGATAAAAGTTATTAGGTTTTTAGATTTGGATTTTGTTCTGCTGTAATTTGTGCTTCGGCATTTTCCCCTTCGAATAAGGTTTTTTCTGATTGTGCTTCATAACCTTGCTCAGAAAGATAACTGGTAAAAATATCTTGATAGCCATGTGTAACAATAACTCTGGCGGCTCCTGTGTCAGCAATAGCGCCGAGTAGTCCTTTCCAGTCGGCGTGGTCACTTAATACAAAACCATTGTCGACAGATCTTCTCCTACGCATACCACGGAGCATCATCCAGCCTGAGGCGGATGCAGTGGAGGCGTTTTTAAATCTCTTGGACCAGTTGCTGTTAAGTCCGGAAGGTGGGGTGAGTATAAGGGCTCTGCTGTAATCTTTCACGCTATCAGTTACGGCTAAGGTTTCTACATTGAAAAGCTTTGCTTCTCTGAGTACTTTATTCATTTTTTGTATGGCGCCATGACAATAGATGGGGCCGATGCTTTTGTCTATGTTGTGTAGAATGCTTTGTGCTTTTCCAAGACTGTAAGCTGTGAGAATAGAGGGTCGGTTGTCTGACTGATTTTTAGTCCACCAAGCATTAATCTTCTCTATGGTTGTTTCCAGGGGTTGCCACTGATAGATGGGTACTCCGAAGGTAGATTCTGTTATGAAGGTGTGGCACCTCACGGGTGCAAAGGCTGTGCTTATATTATCATCATAAGTTTTGTAGTCGCCAGATGCTACCCAGACTTCTCCTTGGTGCTCTACACGTATCTGAGCTGAACCTATAAGATGTCCTGCAGGATGAAAAGAAAACTTTACACCATTTATAGTGAGGTTTTCTTCATAGGGTACACCATGTGCAGATATTTTTTGTCCTAGTCTATGCTTTATGATGGGAACAGTATCACTCTGGCAGATATATTGCTTGTGACCATACCTCGCATGATCAGAATGACCATGTGTTATCAGTGCTTTCTGTACTGGTTTCCAAGGGTCTATGTAGATATCTGCTTCAGGACAGTAGATACCTTTCTTTGTGAAGACAAGGAGGTCATTACTCATGGTGTAAAATAAGAATCTGAAATGAATAGCTGACAAAGGAGAATATATAATTTACACATTTCTCATATTCGAATAATCATTAATATATTCGCAGGCTATGTTGCAAAAGAAAAACCCAACCAAGACAGCCGCCTGGAAGGTCCTACAGAAGCAAGCTCAGTTGTTTGAGACTAAAAAGATCAAAGAATTTTTTGCTGAGGATAAGAAAAGATTCAATAATTATTCTATTCAATATCAGGATATCCTTCTGGATTATTCTAAGAATAGAGTAGATGACAAAGTGATGCAAACGCTATTTCGATTGGCTACTCAGTTGCAACTTAAAGATGGCATCCAGCAGATGTTTAAAGGGGCTGCTATAAATGCTACAGAAAATCGAGCAGTACTACATACAGCATTGCGACAACAGAGTGATAAACCCATTAAGGTCAATGGTGAGAATATAGTACCTAAGATAAAAGCTGTTCAAAAACAGATGAAAGCTTTTTGCAAACGCTTCCATGGAGGACAGCTAAAGGGTTACTCTGGTAAGCGACTAAAAACTATAGTCAATATTGGTATAGGGGGTTCTGATCTGGGACCTGTAATGGTCACCGAGGCACTGAAGCCTTATACGAAGGAAGCTGTCACCACTTATTATGTATCTAATGTAGATGGCAGTCATATTGCAGAAGTTCTGAAGCAAGTAAATATTGAAGAGGCCTTGTTCATAATTGCCTCTAAGACTTTTACCACTCAAGAAACAATGACCAATGCGCGAACAGCCAAGGAATGGTTTCTAAAAAATGGAGGTTCTGCAAAGAGTATCAAAAAGCATTTTATCGCCTTATCTACCAATGCCAAAGGCGTTGCAGAATTTGGGATAGATACCAAGAATATGTTTACGTTTTGGAATTGGGTAGGGGGGCGCTATTCTCTGTCTAGTGCTATTGGTCTGTCTATTGCCTTGACTATAGGTTATGAGAAATTTGATGAGTTGCTTGCAGGGATGGGAGATATGGATCAACATTTTCGTAAAACGAAGTTGGAAAAAAACCTACCTGTCATTCTAGCCTTACTGGGTATCTGGTACAATAATTTTATGGGAGCAGAGACTGAAGCCATTCTTGCCTATGATCAGTACTTGCATCGTTTTGCAGCTTATTTCCAGCAAGGTAATATGGAGAGTAATGGAAAGGCGGTGGATAGGTCAGGAAAGCCAGTCGATTATCAGACAGGACCCATAGTATGGGGAGAGCCTGGCACAAACGGGCAGCATGCATTCTATCAGCTTATTCATCAGGGTACCAAACTGATTCCGTGTGACTTTATAGCAACGGCGCAGTCACATAATCCTATAGGTGACCATCACCAGAAGTTATTGTCTAACTTCTTTGCCCAGACAGAAGCACTGATGAATGGTAAAACTGAAGAACAAGTCATCGCCGAATTTGAAGCAACAGGCGTCGCTAAAAAGGACTATAAAAAAATTGTTCCCTTTAAAGTATTCGAAGGCAATAGACCATCTAATTCTATCTTGCTGAAAAAACTGACACCTTATACTTTAGGACAATTGATTGCAATGTATGAGCACAAGATTTTTGTCCAGGGTTACATATGGAATGTATTCAGCTTTGATCAGTGGGGAGTAGAACTGGGCAAACAACTGGCGAAGAGCATACTGCCTGAGTTGCATGATGATAAAAAAGTATCATCACATGACAGTTCCACTAATGGACTCATCAATGTTTATAAGAAAATGCGAGAATAACCGCGACTTTAGAACTCTATTCTTTTTCCTATTTGGTGGCTGCAGCTTTTATAGCTTTGATTTTTTGCATGTGTTTCTCTGGATTCCATTCAAAGTCCCAATGGTCTGCATAAGCTTGTAAGGGGCCTAAGCCGACATTGGCTCTGAGGCTGTCTACTTTGAAGGGATCTGCTATTTCTGCGAAGTAATATTCTCCTGTAGACTTATCGGTTTTTATCTGGCTGCCATAGATTTGTGGTTTGCCTTGACCCATATTTACTCTATCTACAAGCAAGGCTAAAGAGCTCCATCTGACCTCATCATTGTCAGCGGCTTCGGTTATAAGATGGAGGTATTTTTCCTGGGTTTCAAGATTGGAATGTTGGATAATAAGGAAGGCTGTAGAAGCTTCCCCACTGCCTACAACAGATTTTCCAGGGTATCCTATCTCGTCCATTAGCTCACAGATTCGTTTTGTGTTTTTGTCATCTATGGGTCCTTGGAGTTTCCATAAAGAATCCATCTGTGGAGAATCCCATCCATACTTTTCGCTGACTCCTCGCATCTCACTTCTATACTTCTGATCTTCGACTCTCATCATTTGGAATTCCTCCATTAGTTCAAGATTGATGCCTTCGGCCGTTGCCGTTGCCATATATTTACTTGATAAATCGGTTTCAAAATCTGTCCCTTTTAAGTATACAAATTCTTCGTAGTTATCGAATATAGTCTTAGTGCCATCCCAACTCAATGCTATAGCCTTAGACATTTGTTGAGTATATAGATCAGAGTTGCCATTGCTGTATGCACATGCGGCATAGCGTAAAGTGCTGAGATAACTTGTTTGTTTTATTTTGAATGCTTCATGGAAGTAGATCATGCAGGAGTCATAATTGGTACTTGTGAGCATGTCCTTAGCACTTGTAACTAGAAAAGTATATTCCTCTTCTTGTTCTTCAGATATCTGACAGAAGCTGTTGCAAAAGCTGAATACTAGCAGGAAAAGAAGTAGTCGAAGTTTGAGTTTCATGTTACTTGATTTTAAGAATGGATGAAAGTTCTGTCTATTTTGTTGTATAGGGTAAAAGATAATTATTACAATTAAGAAGTTGTTATGTTATGATGTATTTTCACAGAAAGTAAAAAAATGATCTTAGAAGGAAAAACAGCATTAATTACGGGAGGTACCAAAGGAATCGGCTTGGGCATTGCGGTTGCCATGCTTGATCAAGGTATGAAGGTGATGATAACAGGTAGAAAAAAAGCTTCGGTCAATGAAGTTGTAAAAAAGTTATCTAAAAAATATAAAGACAGAATTATAGGTCATGCTGGTAATGTCAAGGAACTAAAGGATCAGCGAGCAGCTGTGTCTGCATTGAAGAAGGAGTGGAAAAGAATGGATGTCTTGATAGCTAATGCTGGTATAGGACATTTCCATAGCATAGAGGATCTCACAGCAAAACAATGGAATGAGACTATCGACGTCAATCTTACTGGTGTCTTTAATTCTGTAAAAGCAAGTATCTCTTCATTAAAGAGGACTAAGGGGTATATCATCACTATAGCTTCATTGGCTGGTGCCAATTTCTTTGCAAAAGGCACAGCTTATAACGCGAGTAAATTTGGTCTGGTCGGTTTTACTCAGGCGATGATGATGGATCTCAGACCTTATGATATTAAGTGCTCTACCATTATGCCTGGCTCTGTTTCTACTTATTTCAATAACAGAAAACCTAGTAAAACAAAAGAAGCTTGGAAGATCCAGCCCGAAGATATAGGTCAGATGGTCATAGATTTACTGAAGATGCCTACTAGAACTTTGCCTTCTAAGGTCGAAGTGCGACCATTCAGACCACCTAGTAGTTATAAGTAGCTTGCAGTAAGAAGTTAAGTTTTTTAGCTCTGGGGCATCGTTTTGTGTAGTATGCAAAGTATAAAAAACTAAGAAGCAAAATGTCAATCATCCTTAAAATGACAACCTTAGAAAAGAATAGAAAAGGCATGCTCCTTTTTCTGTGCTACGCATTTATACCCTTGATAGCGGGACTCTACATCTATGTCTTCTATGGTGCTTCTAATACTTATTTATTCGGCTTCGTTACTGACCGTCTCGACCCTGTGGGGCTAGAAGATTTCCGAGTTGACCTTCCTTTCTTAGAATTTATTAGGAATCATCTTGCTGATGGACTGTGGTCATTTTCTCTTACATCTACGCTGTGTCTGTTGCTTTACAGAGAGTTTGCTTTATACAAGCTTTTATGTGTGGCCTTATTGGTTTCGGCTTTGTATGAGTTGTCTCAGTATTTTGACTTCATAGGTGGAACAGGAGATGTGATGGATGTAGTGGTCATGTTTGCTTTCTCTCTGTTTTCATATTTTCAAATCAAAAACAAACTTTCATTATGACAAAGTACCTTTTGTTATTTGGCACCTGTATTGTGTTTTTTATTATCGGAACTGCGACTGATGTGGAAGGACCACCTGTGCCTTACGATGCAGACGTTATAATAGATGGTACTAATTTGATACTGATTAGTAATCAAGAAGAAGGTATAGAGAATGCAAGAATGTTAATCTTGGATGATGCAGAACAGATAACAGATAGATTAGTCTATACTAGGAATGGTTATAGTTTAGCAGCTATGGCTACAGATACTTTGCCCTTGAGTTCGTTTACGAATCTAGACAATGAGCTTTTCCCGGCTACAGGTACTCCAAGTTTTTTTAGTCTGAACTTTAATTTTCAAGGTGTCCCTTTTTTTATTGAAAGAAACTTATAGAAATTCAAAATATTTAGAAAGTCAAGAACTTCTAACAGCATGAAAAAGTATCTATTATTAATCGGCAGCTGTGTTGTCTTTTTTGTTTTTGGGACAGCGACATCTGCAGACACAGTTGATCTAGAATACCAAGCAGACGTAATAATTCAAGGTGGTAATTTAATTCTTAGTAGTGCAGATGAACGAGATATCGAAAATGCCTTTCTTCTTATCTTAGAAGATAATGATGACGTTTTAGATGCACAGGCCTATTCACGAGGAAGTTATAATCTGGATGCAATGGATACAGATACTCTTCCACTAGCTTCGTTTGTGAGTAGAGATACTGTAGCATTTCCAGATACGAGCATTGTTCGTTTTTTTTCTTTAGAGTTTTTTGTTAGAGATACTGGTTATTTCTTCAGCAGAACTTTATGAGTATGTGGTCCTAGCTTTTTCGCCCAGCTAATTATTCCTCTTATAGCTGATAATTTAAATCATTGCAGTCTTTAGACTAGATAAGAAGAGGGATTTAATCTTAGAGTAAGTATACCATAGCTGCCTATTTTGACTTAGTCTAAATAAGTTGCATTATATTCTGCTCTAGCCTTCGTATTTTCGTATTTACAACAAAACGAAAAGTATGACCCCTATTCTTAAGAATATCCTTGCAGTTATAGCTGGGTTTACTATTGGAGCTACTGTCAATATGGGCCTTGTAATTTTGGGCCCTAAGCTTATACCTGTACCAGAAGGTATGGATGTAATGAATCCTGAAAGTTATATGGCTCATGTACATTTACTAGAGACCAGGCATTATATCATGCCCTTTCTTGCACATGCATTAGGGACCTTAGTAGGTGCATTTTTTGCTGCAAGAATTGCTGCCAACAGAAAGAGTCTATTTGCAATGCTTATAGGCTTGATTTTCTTGTTGGGAGGTATCCAGGCATCTCGTATGATTCCTGCACCTACTTGGTTTGTGACTACAGATTTATTGTTAGCCTATCTACCTATGGCTTGGCTGGGATGGCAACTTGCTGGTGACAGTAGAGCTAGAATCAGCGAGAAAGACCAATAAATAGTTACTTTGCAACATATAATTAAAATCTATAAGATAAGATTGATGCAAAGAGTTGTGATAATAATGTTTAGCGTTTGTTTTCTATTTCTTGTAAGCTGCCAGAATGCAGGTCCTCAAGGACCAACACAAGAAGAGAAAAAAGAAATGAGAAAAGCAGACCACAAACTTTTCCATGCCACCCTCAGAAAACACCTAAAAGCTACTGCAGACAGAGATCTCGAAACCCTGAAGACCTTAATGGCGCCTGATGGTCAGATGCATCTTATGCGACCTGCTACTGAAGTGGTCTATTCCACAGACAAGTATATTAAGTATCATGAGCTATGGTTTGCTGATACTATATGGAAAATAGAAACCACTATTACTGATAGTGAAGTAGGTGCCGATATGGGTATGGCTGTGGTCGATCTCATGTACAGGGAGCCAGAACGAAATGGAAAACCTTACTGGAATAAGATGCTCTTGAGTTATACTCTAAAGAAATATGATGATGGACAATGGTATGTTATTTCAGACCATTCCAGTTCTATAAAAAAGTCCACTGATAAAAATAGTTAAGAACCCCAAGCAGTAGATATGTTACAGCAGATAGTATTTATAGCAGTATTAGCCGTAGTAGGATTTTTGGGCTTCAGGTCTTATCGACATGTGTACAAGTCCATAATGCTAGGAAAGGACTTCAGCCCTCAGGGCCCTTCTGGTCAGAGATGGAAGAATGTTTTACTGGTAGCCTTTGGGCAGAAGAAAATGTTTAAACGGATTATTCCTGCAATCTTACATGGCTTTATTTATGTTGCTTTTCTATTTACACAGATAGAGCTCATTGAGATAATTATAGATGGCCTATTCGGAAAGCATCGATTTTTTGCTTCTGCACTTGGTGGCCTTTATACTTTAATCTTGAATAGTATCGAGTTTCTTTCTCTGGGTGCTTTGATTTCTACTATTATCTTTTTGTGGCGTAGAAACTTACTTAAGGTGCCACGACTGGTTATGCCCGAGATGAAAGGCTGGCCAAGTCTGGATGCCAATTATATTCTGATTGCTGAAATTGTACTCATAGTAGCCATCTTTACAATGAACGCTAGCGATGGTCTTTTGCAAAAAATAGACCCAGTACATTATCCTGACACAGGGCATCTTGCTCTGAGTTCACTTGTAGGTAATTCTTTGTTTTCAGGATTATCAGCTGGGACTCTGCATTTTTTAGAGAGAGCAGGGTGGTGGATACATATTTTAGTAGTATTTGGATTTCTATTATACCTACCTATTTCTAAGCATTTACATATTCTTCTGGCTTTCCCTAATGTATATTTCTCCAAACTGAGTTCTAGGGGAGAGATGAGCAATATGCCTGAGATTATGAATGAGGTGAAATCCATGATGGGTCTTGGCGATCCTAATGCTGAAGAGCCGCCTATGACTGAGGAATTACCTGACTTTGGGAGTAAGGATATCTTTGACCTGAGTTGGAAAAATTTACTGGATGCATATACCTGTACCGAATGTGGTAGATGTTCATCAGTATGTCCAGCAAATGGAACTGGCAAGAAATTGTCACCTCGTAAAATTATGATGGACATCAGGGACAGGACAACAGAGGTAGCAGAAAATCTAAAAGAGAAAGATTACGACAAGTCAGATTACGATGATGGCAAATCACTATTTGATTATATCAGTGATGAAGAATTGTTTGCTTGTACGACCTGCAATGCCTGTGTAGAAGCTTGTCCAGTAATGATAAATCCTCTAGAACCGATTTTGGAGTTGAGGCGTTATAAGATTTTGACAGAGTCAGCGGGTCCTGGAGATTGGACACCTATGTTTACCAGTCTGGAAAATACAGGAGCTGTATGGCAGATGCCTACAGAAAGAATAGAATGGGCGAAGGCCTTATTAGAAGAAGAAAATTCTGACGAGATATGAAAGTGTACACTTTAGCCGATTATGCAGGAATGGATACAGAACCAGAAATTGTTTTCTGGGTGGGCTGTGCTGGAAGTTTTGACCCGAGGGCTCAGAAAATAACGCAGTCTCTGGTTAAGATTCTACACAATGCAGGAATAAAATATGCTGTACTTGGAAATGAAGAATCGTGTACTGGTGATCCTGCTCGTAGAGCTGGTAACGAATTTATATTTCAGATGATGGCACTTCAGAATATAGAAGTGCTGAATATGTATAAGGTCAATAAGATTGTTACAGCCTGTCCACATTGCTTCAATACCTTGAAGAACGAATACCCAGAACTAGGTGGTAATTATGAAGTAGTGCACCATACGACCCTGATACAGCAACTGATAGATGAAGGTAAAATCACCATCGAAGGTGGTGCTTTCCAAGGCAAGACGATTGCCTACCACGATTCTTGTTATCTGGGCAGGGTCAATAATATCTATGCAGCACCACGTCAGATTCTAAGTAAGCTGGATGGTGATCTCAAAGAAGCTCCTCGAAACAGAGCCAAAGGCTTTTGTTGTGGTGCCGGTGGTGCTCAAGTATTCAAGGAAGAAGAAGCTAGTACTACTGATGAAAAGGTCAATCATGAACGTGTCGGCGAACTACTAGATACAAAACCAGATATCATTGCTGCCAACTGCCCTTACTGCATCCTCATGATGAATGACGGCGTCAAGGCTAAAGGCAAGGATGAAGAGGTGATGGTTTACGATATTTCAGAACTGATTGTCCAAGCTAATAAGTGGTAGTTGAGACTGGATCAGCAATCTCGAGATTAGTGCTGGTTTAGATTTACCTAAAATTATCTCTTAGGAATATACCGCGATTGTCAGTTAGAGAGTACAATATTACACGACACAGGAAGGCTCAAAGCAGTCCGGATAACGATGAGCTTGCCATAGAAGAGCCTTTACAAATATCTATTTCTGGATCATTTATAAAGAACAAGACAGGTCAGAAAAACATCGCAGTAACTATGCGTACGCCCGGTGCTGACAAAGAACTTGCTGTGGGTTTTTTATATGGCGAAGGCCTGCTATCCACTCCTGATCAGATTAAGCATATAACCACAGGTGAAAATAGGGTAGATATACTACTCGAGAATTCTGATGTAGACTGGGACAAACTGAATAGAAACTTTTACACTTCTAGCAGCTGCGGCGTTTGTGGGAAAGCGAGTATAGAATCTATCCATGTGGTGAAAGATTTGCCTCCCAGCTACAATCAAATTCGAGTCTCATCAGAACTTATATATAGACTTTCCTCATTAGCTAAGAGAAAGCAAGAACTTTTTCATAAGACAGGAGGCATACATGCTGCTACCATCTTTGATTTAGAAGGTAATATAGTTATCCAATGTGAGGATGTGGGCCGCCACAATGCCTTGGATAAGGCTGTCGGTAGTGCATTTTTGAGCTCTCAGTTGCCTTTAGACCAGCATATTCTCTTGCTAAGTGGGAGAGCAAGCTTTGAGTTATTACAAAAATCTTTAATATGTGGCATACAAGTTGTTACTTGTATTGGTGCACCCTCTAGCTTGGCTGTAGATCTTGCTATCGAGTATGATATTACAATAATAGGCTTTCTTAGAGAGGAAAGTTTTAACATTTATTCAGCTAAGCATAGACTAATTATTACCTAATAATCTAAAGTTTAAGTAATGAAAAATGTGCCAACAGAGGAAGAAGTAGACCCAAAAGTACTAGAAGACTTGGTTAAGAGTAGATTTGCGATTGTCGATGAAGACATTATAACTTATAATGAAGTGCCAGAGATATCTGTTCTTTCTATTGAAATATTCTTTAGAGAATTGAAAATATTTATGTCATCATTGGATAATTGTTATTTACTAGTGAGTCTAGTCGAAGCTCAGCTGCCTAGTGCTTTGAACAGAAGGCATATAAGTAAAAATTTTAAGAAAATTGCTTCGGGAGATAACAATCTAAAACATGTCGTCTTCGTAACTGGGAAAAATTTTATAATTAATACTGCTGCTCGATTTGTCATGCACCAAAATGGAATAAAGTCTTTCTCTATGACTGAAAGGACTGACCTAGCATTGGCAAAGATCGCTGAGATGAAAAATGGATAATTCAAATCAGAATAGAAATTTTCTTGAGGAAGTCTTCGAGCAAATTCTCCTAATCTCAAAGGGTGAATGTACTATATCAAACGAGGATTTGGAAAACCTGGAGTTACCAGTACATAGATTCAATGTTCTAAGCGGCCTCAAGCTATTGCATGAGGACTTGGAACTCTATAAATCTGACTATAAAGCTAAATTGGATGTAGAATATACTCTTAAGGTGCTTCAGAAAAAGAACGAACAACTGGAGCAATTTAATTATATGGCTTCTCATGACCTTAAAGAACCACTTCGAAATATTAAGAATTTTTCAGAACTGCTCTATGCCAGAATAGATACGCTGCCTAAAGAGAAAGTAGTAGAATATCTGGGATATATAAGAGAATCGACAGGTGCCATGTTTGATCTATTGAACTCTCTTCTTAGTTATACTACGGTAGGTGCTGAAATCAATCGCCAACCCAATGATCTCAACATAATAATACAAGAGCTACTCAAAGATATGAGCACTTCTCTCGAGGATAATGATGTTGATATAAAATTGGACAAACTTCCTACTATCTTAAGTGATAAATTCTCTATCAGGCTCATATTTCAGAACCTCATCGCTAATGCGGTTAAATTCCGAAGCAGTGACCGTCCTCTAAAAATACACATCACACATACATCAGAAGTAAATGAAGACATCTTTTGTGTAACGGATAATGGTATAGGGATAGAGAAAGAATTCCAAGAAAGTATTTTCGATTTATTGAAAAGGTTGCATGCCAAGTCTGAAGTCGATGGTAGCGGAATAGGTCTTAGTATATGTCGAAAGCTGGTGAAGTTACACAAGGGCCGTATCTGGCTAGAATCAGAATATGGTAAAGGCAGCAGCTTCTATTTCTCCATTCCTTCTAGTATGGCCTAATATTATATTCCGCCCGAGACAATACTCATTTCCAGAGCAGATGTGTTGGTTCCTATCACCGTGACTGCGGAAAGAGGCACTACCCAATTTCTATTTATGTAGCAGTAACGCTAAAGAAAACCACTGTTTCTTTGCAGGTCATGATGAACTCTTAAGGAATTATATGAAAGTGGGAAATTCTATTTCTTCATTCCCTCTGTAATAGCTTGCCAGGCTTGTTAGTCTCCTTTCCACTTTAGACAATTAAACTTTTGTACATTCGAGACGTATAATTGATTATATGTCTAAAGAAAAAAGTGATAAAGCAAAAACCTCCGAAATCCTTACTGGGTTAAAAGTTGGCCCCCAAAAAGTTGTCGCTGGTGGTATACCAGCCATAAAGTCTACATTAAACCATTTAAACAAGGAAACTGGCACTTTCAGAGGATTAAAAGTCTTGAGTAAAATGAATCAGCATCAAGGCTTTGATTGTCCTGGTTGTGCCTGGCCAGACCCCGATGACGAAAGAAGCAAACTGGGAGAATATTGTGAGAATGGGGCAAAAGCCATTGCAGAAGAAATCACCAGTAAGCAACTGAGACCAGATTTCTTTAGAACACATACTGTTTCAGAATTGGCTGCCTTGTCAGATTTTGAAATTGGTAAAAAGGGTAGGATTGCACAACCTATGTACTTGCCTGAAGGCGCAGAGCATTACGAAGAAATCAGTTGGGATGCTGCCTTTGACTTAATTGCTAAAAAGCTGAATGCTCTTTCTAGCCCAGATGAAGCCATCTTTTACACCTCCGGAAGGACAAGTAATGAAGCGGCCTTTCTGTATCAGTTGTTTGTCAGAGAGTACGGTACCAATAATTTGCCTGACTGTAGTAATATGTGTCACGAGAGTAGTGGTAGGGCCCTAGGAGAAACTTTGGGTATAGGAAAAGGATCAGTCAAACTAGAAGACTTATACGAAGCAGAAGTTATAATGGTAATGGGCCAGAATCCAGGAACCAACCACCCACGAATGCTCAGTGCCTTAGAGAAAGCCAAAAAGAACGGAGCAACAATTATCGCAGTCAACCCCCTAAAAGAAGCGGGCCTTATAAGTTTCAGTCATCCGCAGAATCCAAAGGCTATACTAGGAGGCAAGACAAAACTCACAGATCACTATCTCCAAATTAATCTTAATGCTGATATAGCACTGCTACAATTGCTCAATCATATGCTAGTCAAGAAGGATGCAGAAAAGCCAGGTTTTGTTCTTGACTTAGATTTTATAAAGAATAGAACAAAGGATAGTGCAGCTTTCTTGAAGCATATTGCACAGATAGATGCAGACACCTGTCTTAAAGATACTGGTCTTCCACTAGAGCAAATAGAAGAAGTTGCAGACTTGCTAGCCAGAAAATCAAAGATCATCGTCTGCTGGGCGATGGGCCTAACACAGCATTATAATGCCGTCGATACCATCAAAGAAATAGTAAATCTTTTATTGCTGAAAGGCAGTATAGGAAAACCTGGCGCTGGAACTTGCCCAGTAAGAGGGCACAGTAACGTACAAGGAGACAGGACAGTCGGTATAGTAGAACGACCATCAGAGGCATTGCTGACTAGTATAGAGAAGCGTTTCGGTTTTATACCTCCGAAGCATCATGGCTATGATGTGGTCCATAGTATCACTGCTATGTATGAAAACAAGGCCAAGGTCTTTTTTGCGATGGGCGGAAATTTTATATCGGCAACGCCTGATACCTTGTATACTGCTAAAGCTTTGGAAAATTGCGACCTGACTGTGCATGTATCTACCAAGCTCAATAGAAGTCATCTGGTACATGGCAAAGAGGCGCTGATATTGCCTTGCTTAGGACGTACGGATAAAGATTTGCAAGATGGCAGAGAACAGTTTGTTACTGTAGAGAACTCTATGGGTTTTGTGCACAGTTCTAAAGGCGTACTACCTCCCTTTAGTGATCAGTTACTGAGTGAACCAGCCATTGTCTGTCGATTGGCGCAAGCAACCTTGCCTCATTCTAAAGTAGACTGGGCAGCTTTTTGTCAGGATTACGATAAGATTAGATCTGGTATTGCTGATACAATTAATGGGTTTGAAAATTATAATGAGAAAGTAAAGAATGACGGCGGCTTCTATCTGCCGAATGTAGCGAGAGCAGGGACTTTTAGAAAAGATACTGGGAAAGCACATTTTACTATTTCTCAATATAAGGCACCGGCCTTAGCTGAAGGTGAACTCATGATGACGACTATCCGAAGTCATGATCAGTTTAATACGACCATCTACGGTCTGGACGACAGATATAGAGGCATATATAACGAACGCCGCGTCGTAATGATGAATCCTCAGGATATGATAGCACATGGCTTAGATTCTGGTGATCAGGTAGATTTGTATAACCATACCAAGGGGGTAGAGCGGGTCGCGCCTAAATTCATTGTAGTAAGCTATGATATTCCACCTAAGACAGTTGCTACTTACTTCCCTGAAGCGAACGTCTTGGTACCCATCACGGAGACTGCGGAGAATAGCAATACACCAGTTTCTAAGTTTGTTATTATTACCATTAAAAAGGTGCCTTCTTAATAAATTACAGATGGAGCTAACAATATGAATGAGTTTTTCATTCTTGTCCCAATTTTTTTCATTATTGCCTTTGTCTACTCAAGTGCAGGCTTAGGTGGTGGATCTAGCTATTTGGCGACTCTGAGTCTGATGAGCCTACCCTTCGTGGACCTAAGAATGATAGCACTTCTCTGTAATATTGCTGTTGTCAGTTCTTCTATAGTTCTATTCTGCAAGCACGACTATCTGAAATGGAATAAGATACTTCCACTCATATTGCTCAGTATTCCTTTAGCATATCTTGGAGGTACTATGAGGCTAGATGCACGTGTTTTTTTTCTGCTATTAGGTGGTTCACTATTAGTTAGTTCAGTATTAATGATGATGGACCTGAAAAGAAAGTCCTCCCGATTACCTAAGTATACTAATGCTGTGATAGGCGGTGGTATAGGATTCTTGTCAGGTATGGTAGGCATCGGTGGAGGTATCTTTTTATCACCGCTACTGCACTTAGCCAACTGGGCCAAACCCAAGGTTATTACAGCTACAACTGCAGCCTTTATATTTGTGAATTCTATAGCTGGCCTGCTCGGACAGATTAAGACAAATGGTTTCGACATAGAATGGAATTATGTTATAGGACTGCTTGGTGCCGTGATTATTGGGAGTCAGCTAGGTGTACGATTGACAATATATAAACTCAATCCTCAAGGGGTTAGGAGAATAACAGCAATTGTCATTTTCATTGTGGCAGTAAGATTATTAGTTAAAAACATTTAGCAGATATTTTATATTTAAACTCTATGAATCTATTGTGTTTTGGAATTGCCAAGGAAATTGTCGGTGCAGCTGAATGCTCGATCGCTGATAAGGCCATTACTACGGTGAAGGAACTCAAGGGCTATCTTAGGAAGACCTACCCTGAATTTGATAGTTATAAGGATTTCCAAATTGCTGTCAATCAGGCTTTTGCTGAGGATACTACTCTTATTAATTCTTCAGACGAAATTGCCATTATACCTCCTGTGAGCGGTGGATAGTAAGGTCGATATACAAATTTTATCAAAGACACTTGTCCCAGATGACAACTATGCCTTTGTTCTAGATGAAGCCTGTGGTGGGATCAATATGTTTATCGGAACAGTAAGGAGATGGAACAAGGGTGAAGAGATAACACATTTGGACTTTGAATGTTATGAGCCTATGGCGATATCTGAATTGCATAAGATAGCTGACCGGGCCTTTGAGAAATTTGGTGTCCAGAAGATTTCCATCCATCATAGGACAGGTCAGGTAGGCTTAGAGGATATTGCCGTTGTCATTGCAGTCTCATCTAAGCACAGGAAAGCCTCCTTTGCTGCTTGTGAGTTTGTAATAGACGAGCTCAAAAAGACAGTGCCAATATGGAAGAAAGAATTTATGACCAATGGTGCCTACTGGGTCAACTCTCGACCTTAAACTCTAATAAGCTATAATTCTTCCAGTGAAATAAAAAAAGGCTATCTGTTTCCAGATAGCCTGCATTATTAAATAATCAAAAATTATTTTTACTTCAGTAACACAATTCTCTGTGTTGCTAAGTGTTTGTTTTCTGTATGTAACAGAATAATATATGTGCCATTGCTTAGATGATTGAGGTCTATTTGTTCTACATCACTGTGATTCTTATCGAGGACCTCACTCTTAGCGAGCTCTCCTGTCATGCTGAATATTTTAT
>CAZKXO010000052.1:0-15877 GCA_964556525.1 uncultured Saprospiraceae bacterium | reverse complement strand
ATCAATCCATATCGTATGCTAAGAAGTATAATATGCTTAGTGATTGGAGTTTGGATATGTGGTGGGCAGATTAATGCCCAAGACATACATTACTCTCAATTTTTTAATTCTCCATTAAACCTTAATCCTGCATTGGCAGGTATCTTTAATGGCGATGGTAGAGTCCATGCAAACATAAAGGACCAGTGGTCTGCCGTTCCTGTTGGGTACACCAGTGGTGATCTAGGCCTAGATCTGAAGCATGGCGTCGGAAAAAAGGGACACTTTCTTGGATACGGATTACTACTTAATTATGATAGAGCTGGGGATCTCGATCTTGGATGGACAGGTGGTAATGCCTTTCTTTCTTTTTCGCTAAAGGCAGGAGATTACAGTTACTTTACTCCTGGTGTTACTCTCGGTTTCTATCAGAGAGGCTTCAATTCTGCAAATGCTCGAGCGGGAAATATCTGGGATGGCAAAGGAATAGACCCAACTGGCGTTTCCGAAAGTTTAGGAAGTGATGACATTACCTTTATTGACTTCGGAGCAGGTCTAAATTACAGATGGCAAAAGAGTTTTCGAAAGCATCTGGATCTGGGAGTAAGTCTGGCACACATAAATATGCCTACCCAAAAGTTCAGCAACTCAGAAGCTTATGAATCGGATAGGCCTATGAGACTCAATGCATACGCTATGCTAAATGCACCCTTAGGCGACAAACTGGATATCTTGCTTAATGGCTTATATTCTGGACAGGAAGCTTACCAAGAAATAGTACTTAATGCACAAGCAAAAATCTACCTTTCAGAGACAAAGAACAAAGCACTTTTCTTAGGTGCAGGCTACAGACTGAATGATGCATGGTATCCTATGTTGGGTATACAGATAGGCCAGTTTTATGGCGCCTTTAATTATGATGTAAACACCTCAGGCTTTGATGTTGCCACTACGGGCAGAGGTGGTCCTGAATTGAGTCTTAGATACATTTGGGCTAAGGTGCCTACGACAGAGTACAAACCTTGTCTTATCTACTAGCCCAAAAAAATGTATACAATGAAATTAAAATATCTATCCATAGCTTTTGTATTCCTACTTATGGGAGTTACTACAGCAAGTGCGCAGTATTACTCTTTCAGCCAGCTGATAAAAAAGGCAGATGCAGCATACGAACAAGCGCATTTTCTTGAGGCTATAAAGTATTATCAGGATGCAATGGAATTGTCCAAAAATCCAAGTCCTGAAGTCTTGTTCCGACTTGGAGATGCTGCTTTCCAAAACCAGTCCTTGGGTTTATCGGAGACCGTACTTCAAAGATATCTTGATACTGATGACCCCGAATTAGCGCATGAGGCCATTTTCAGAATGGGACGTATTGCACAATTAAAAGGAGACTATGCTTCTGCAGTCAGACAATATGATTTGTACCTCTCAGAATTCAGTGAGGTCAATGAGCAAACCACAAGAGATATAGACTTCCTAAGGAGTTCTGCTGAATGGGCGCTCAATGCTGATGTCATGACTGAAATAGATACAGTTATGAGGCTTGGAGATGACATCAATACTCCCGCCTCTGACAATGCACCGTTCTGGCATAATGATAACTTGTATTATAGCTCTCTTAATTATGAGATAGATGAAGATGAGTACAACAGATACAAATCACATATTCTCAGAGAATCAGACATACTCAATATTCCAGGTGTCAAAGAAAATCAACTGGTCTCAAATCCACATTTCACTAAAGATGGCAGAACAGTCTATTTTTCAGTCTGTGATTATGTTCAAGTTTATAGCATCGACTGTAAGATTTATAGAGCTGCTGTATTGGAAGATGGAAGTATTGGTTCTGTCGTAATGCTACCAAACCATATCAACAAAGAAGGATTTACTACCAGTCACCCTACACTTAAGGAAGATGGTGATGAGACTATATTGTTTTTTAGTTCTAACAGATTTGGAGGTAAAGGGGGCTCTGACATTTGGGAAGCCACTGTAAACGGAGACAGTTATGGAGAACCAGCCAATGTCTTTGGAGTAAATACTGCTAGAGATGAACTGACACCATTTTATCATAACTCTACAGGTAACTTATACTTCAGTTCCAATGGCCGTCAAGGTTTTGGCGGACATGATATATACAGACTAGTGGATGGTGAAGCTGAGCCTGAAAATATGGGAAGCAAACTAAATTCTAGCTACAATGATGTCCATTACTTCTTAACTAAGAATGGAGCAAAAGGATTCTTTTCTTCTAACAGGCCAGGTTCTTTATTTCCTGAAAACTCTTATGAAACCTGTTGTTATGATATCTATACTAGCAAATCCACAGAATGTGTAATAGACCTTCAGACACTAGCTTACGATGCAGAAACTAGGGAGTCACTAAATGGCGTCATTGTAAAAATATACGACAATACAACTAATGAAGTCTTCTACGATCAATTAGCAACAACCAATGAAACCAAGTTAAAAATGCCTTGCGAGGGAGACTGGAAATTACTTGCAACCAGAAAAGATTATGAAGATTTAGAACTAGATCTATCAGACTTAGGTGGAGTATATGGTGCTGAAAACATGGTACTTAAGGAGCTTTATCTAAATAAAGACTATTCCGAAATACAGTTGACTTTAGAAGTTTTTGAAGAGGTAGCTATGAAGCCAATAGATGGAGCAGATGTGTACCTTACAGAAATAGGCACTAATGAAGTCATCAGTAAATTGGCAAACCCAGTTAACTCTTTTGTGTTTCCTATTAAGTCAAACACCGACTACATACTGGAAATAAATAAGGAAGGCTTCAAAGAAAAGACAATTACGTTCAATTCTGGAATCGGTCAGGTAGAACTCAGTAAAGAAGCTATACTTGAGTATCTAGATGTGGTCCAAAAATCTATCGTTTCCCTAGAGAATGCCATTCCTGTTACTTTATACTTTGACAACGATTCTCCTGACCCGAGAACAACAAACACTTCCTCATCAAAGACTTATACTGAAACATTTGACAGTTACTACTCTCAGAAAGATAAGTTTAAGATTAAATACTTGAACTTATTCGGTAACGCCTCGGATAAGGTTGTTGCTAATGATGAGGTAGAAAATTTGTTCCAGTCACATATCAAACGAGGATTTGACCGGTATGATGCATTTAAACGCCAATTACTTATTGTACTACAATCTGGTCAAGATATTAATATCTATCTGAAAGGATATGCCAGCCCAATTGCACAAAATGACTACAATGCTGCATTGGGTAAGAGAAGGGTAGACAGCATAAGAAAAGAGTTTGACTCATGGAACAATGGGGTACTTCTACCTTATATCCAATCTGGGCAACTCAAGGTAACCGAAAGGTCCTTTGGAGAAACAACTTCACCTGAAGGTGTAAGTGACGACCCAGGAGCACCTAGTAAATCTATATATAGTCCTCAGGCAAGTTTGGAACGAAGAGTAGAGATAGAGGAAATTAATTTCAATGAACAATAAAAGTTTGAGCAAAATGCAAAAGATAACAACTATCATCATACGCATCTTCGCTTTCGTATTGCTCATTTGCAATGCACTGCCTATCTATGCTACGCATGTTGCAGGAGGTACAATGACTTACAGATGTTTGGGCAATGACAGATATGAAATTTCTATGGAGTTCAGAAGAGACTGCCTCAATGGAGATGAAGCTGCTCCTTTTGATGATCCTGCACATTTCGGTGTATACGATGAGAATTTAAATTTGGTCAGCATTTCAGTCTTGGATGAATTAGATCCGACAATATCACTTACAGGTGCCTTTAATATTCCGCTTACAAGGAATGATACCTTGATAGAAACCTTGACAACAGAATGTAATGTCATTTCTGGAGATGTATGTATTCAGACGACCCTCTACAGAGACACAATTAGGCTTCCAATTAGAGCAGGTGGTTATACTATTCTGTATCAAAGATGCTGCAGAAATATTACCCTCAGTAATATTGTAGAACCTATAAATACTGGTGCCACTTACTTTGTAACCATAACCGAAGATGCTCTCAGAGAATGTAACTCATCTCCAGTATGGGATACCTGGCCAAGTATCTTCATATGTGCTGACGATACTTTAAGATATAACCATTCAGCAAGAGATATAGATGGAGATTCTTTGGTATACTCACTTTGTGTGCCAACTTCTGGACTGACTGTAGACAATAATATCTGGCAAGCGCCTCCTATCAGGAACTCACTAGATGATGTAGTCTTGGCTAGAGGATTTTCACTACAAAATCTTTTCGGAGGAGGAGACCCATTAGTAATCGATCCTAATACTGGGGCTATGTTTGCAGTACCTCCTGCAGTCGAAAATCAATATCTCGTCGGCGTATGTGTAAGTGAGTTTAGAGATGGAAAATTGCTCTCCGTTGTCAAAAGAGACTTCGAGTACAATGTAAGAACTTGTGGACGAGCACCTGTGGCAATCGCAGAACCAGATGCATTCCAAAAATGTAACAGTCTGGAAATAGATTTTACAAATAGTACAACCTCCAACTTTAAGCCTAAAGATAGTCTGGATTTTACATGGATCTTTGATTTTCCAAATAACACCATGATTTCAAATGATCAGGAAACATCATTTATATTTCCACGATCAGGCGTCTATGATGTAGCACTCGTAGCGGATGATGGCACTTGTAATGATACAACATTCATACAGGTTGCGGTAGCTACTGAAGATGATCCAGACTTAGGGTTTATATTAGAAGCGGAAAGTTGTAATCCTAATAATCTTATCAATCTTACAGCACTACATAATATTCCAGAAGAAATAGATAGCAGTGATTTCGAGTGGACTATAACATTAGACGGGGTAGACAATCTAGTCAATGGTCAAGATGTCCTATTCAATATTGGCACTGCTCAGGAAGTTACTGTTACACTGAGTCTTGTCGGTCCTACTGGATGCACAAGTACACATACGGAGACGCAAATAATTTCTACTGTACAGAATCCGATGGCAAACTTTAGTTTAGCAGCTTTTAATTGCAATTCTATAACAACGATAGAGTTAGCCAGCAATATAATTGCTTTAGAAAGTGTAGCCGATGAGGATATCGTCTGGACAATAGTTGCCAATGGACAAACTTCTACGATTACAGGTCCTAACCCCAATTTTGACATTATCAATGACCAAGATATTTCAGTGACCTTAACTGTGACCACACTTAATGGATGCACCAATAACGTTACAGAAAACTTCAATATAGAAACATCCCCAGATCCTGAAATAGCTTTCACCCACTCAGCGACCAATTGTGCAAATGCAACTATACTTTCTTTATCAGGATCAGCAGTAAGCAATACGCAAAATATTGACCCTGCATCTTATGACTGGGAAATTACACTAACAAGTGGCGAAGTCTTAACTGGTAACGGAGTCATCTTTAATCAGGATATAGAAGTCGACCAGATTGTTACTGTACAGCTCCAGGTCTCCACCTTTGAAGGCTGTACTTCTACGATCTCTGAAAGCATACAAGTGCTTACAACTGAGTTTGATCCTATCTTTTCTGATCAGGTCGTTTGTCCCGGAGAAACAGCTGTTATCTATAGCGAACAGAATCCGGGCAATCAAGTCACTATAACTCCAGAACCAGTAGGACTTTCTGTAGATGCTAATGGCAACTATCTGGCACCAAACCAACAAAATACAACCACCTATTCTGTAACAGTTTCAAATGCAGACTGCTCCAGAACCGGCTCTGTCTTGATAACAGTAGATAGCAATCCGACGTTTGCACCTATACCTGATGTATTGCAATGCGGAGATAATACCATACAATTAAATCCAACTGCAACTACCAGTTATATCTATAACTGGGAAGGACCTCCTGGAGTCAGTTTTGATACCAATGCGGATAATCCCACTCTTAGTGTTCCAAGTTCAGGTAGCTATGTCGTGACGATTTCGACAAGTGCGACGAGTAATTGCTTGGCTTTTGATACAGTACAAGTAAATAGAGTAGAATTTCCAAGCCTCAGTTTTGCTCCTGCCAGAGAATTAATCTTCTGTGAGGATGAAACCATAGAAATTTCAGCCTTAAGCAATGGTAGTGTTACTTGGTTTGATAATAATGGAAATGTAGTGCAGTCAGGTAATGATTTTACAGTAACAGGACTGACAGAATCCAAGATTTACAATGTACAAGCTACAACACCAGAAGGATGTACAACTGATGATCAAGTAGAAATTCAGTTTATAGCAGCACCTGAAATCATTATAGATGCCAGTTCACCTTCAAGTGCATGTTTTGGAGAAGATCTAACTATTTCTGTAGATACCGACAATCAGATTACTTGGACAACTGAAGCTGGTGAAGTATTACAAGTTGGTTCTTCACTTACAATTTCTGAATTGGATCAAGATACTACCTTGATTATTACAGCAGAAAATGATCTTGGCTGTATGTCTCAGCAAGCTGTTACGCTGTCTGTTTTGGATTTGCCTGGCGTAGATCCTTCCATTAATGAGAGAAATATTTGTACAGGAATAGGATTTACTTTAGAGGCTGATTTAACACAATTCGATGTAGTAGTCTTTGACAACTTGGGCAATGAAATAAGTACAAATCATACCATAGATATCAGCGATGGTGTGGAGAACTCTACGTCTTACGTTTTTCAGTATACTACAGAAGATGGATGCTTAGCTTATGATACAACTTTTGTGAATGTCTTTGACGAAGTCGGGCTGAATATCAATGCCGGAAATGAAGGTCAGATATTTTGTAGAGGATTCGTACCGGAGGTCTCTGCAACTACAAACGCTGACTCGAATATAGAATGGTTTGTGAATGGAGAATTAGTAGCAACGGGCAATGCCATAGAAGAATACATACCATCGGGAGATGCTACTTTGATAGCAATCGCAACTACGTCAGATGGCTGTGCGCAATCTGATACTCTTCAGCTCCAACAAAGTTTTGCCGATGGAAACATCTCAGGTGATGACGTCATTTGTATAGGTGAATCTTCGACTCTTAGCTACAACCCAGATACTGAAACGGACTTCAATATAAGCTGGACCCCAACAGACAATCTGGTAATCAGTGAAAGGGACGTAACGGTCAGCCCAATAGAAACGACAACTTATACCGCCACTTATTCCAACGATAATGGCTGTCTGGATACGACAGAATATACAGTAACCGTAGGTGGATTTGCAGAAGCTCCTTTTATAGATGCTGATTCTTTGGAGATATGTAGAACAGGATCTACAGAGCTTTTCATAGACACTGATCCAGATAATGATATCAGTTGGACACCGCCAGTAAGTCTGGATGATCCGACTATTATTAATCCAACTGCAACTCCAGAAGAGTCAACGAGCTACACTGTAACAGTAATAGATCAGTTCGGTTGTACCACATCTAATTCGATAAACATCAGTGTTATACAGCCGACTTGTGACGAAAACGATGTATTTATTCCGAACATGTTTACACCAAACTTTGACAATCTCAATGATGTGTTCTTGGTAGAGTCTGTGTTCTTGGCGAGCATGACACTGGTTGTATATAATAGATGGGGAGAAGAAGTCTTCAACACTGATCAAGTAGGCGAAGGCTGGGATGGAACTTTCCAAGGAGAAGAATTAGAACCAGATGTCTATGGCTATTACTTCACAGGTGTTTGTGTCAATGGATTTACTGTGCAGTTGCAAGGAAATGTCACCTTACTGAAATAGTATCCAATCAGAATTGAGCATTAGAATGGATAGGTCTATCTTTGTACTATGAGTAAGAAAGGTAGAGTACTGGTTGCTATGAGTGGTGGTATAGATAGTACCGTCACAGCAATGATGTTACATGAGCAGGGTTATGAGATTGTAGGTATCACAATGAAGACCTGGGATTATGCTTCATCTGGTGGATCTAAGAAAGAAACCGGATGTTGTAGTCTAGACTCGATTAATGACGCCAGACAGATAGCAGTCGAGAAAGGTTTTCATCATTTTATAGTAGATATCCGTGAAGAATTTGGCGATTACGTCATTGACAATTTCGTCGACGAATACATAGCTGGAAGGACACCTAATCCTTGTATCCTTTGCAATACACATATCAAGTGGAACTCACTACTCAAGAGAGCAGACGCAATGGATTGTGAATTTATTGCCACCGGTCATTATGCTAAAATAAAAAACGAAAATGGACGATATTTCATCTCTAAAGGTGTAGATCCACGTAAGGACCAATCATATGTTCTGTGGGGTCTATCCCAGGAATGTATGGCTCGGACGATGTTTCCATTAGCTGATTTCACCAAAGAAGAAATCAGAAAAATGGCCTTTGATTGGGGTTATGAGGCTTTATCAAAAAAGCCAGAGAGTTACGAAATTTGCTTTGTACCAGATAACGACTATAGAGGATTCCTAAAGAGAAGAGTTCCTGAACTGGAGGCAAGTGTCAAAGGTGGTACATTTGTGAACAGTAAAGGAGAAATATTAGGTTCACATGACGGCTATCCATTCTATACTATCGGCCAGCGTAAAGGCTTGGGTGGAGGATTCAAAACACCTAAGTATGTAACTAATATTATTCCTGAGTCCAACACCATTGTTCTAGGAGAGGCTGAAGATTTACTCAAAAATGCAATGTCAGTCGGACAACTCAATTATCAAAAATATACTCAACTCAGCGATACTGAGGAATATGTAACTATGGTCAGGTACAATGATAGAGGCACTTTAAGTACAGCTAGGCAACTCACTGGCGACGAGTTAGAAGTCTCTTTTCTAGCCAATGTGAGAGGGATTGCTCCCGGGCAATCTGCTGTCTTATACCAAGGGGAAGATGTAGTTGTAGGTGGAATTATTCTGAGAAAGTAATAATTTAATCATTCCATTCGCTCTATAGATGAGCAGCTAGTGTTTCATTATCCCTCTATTTACCATAACTTTAATTTTAAATAGCTATAAGATTATGAGACTTAGCCTTTATGTATTACTGGTTTTTGTTGGATTTATGACGTTTTCTTCCTGTGAAGAGAGCTCCATAATGTTAGATGAGAGCAATGTAGGATTCGAATATTATCCAGTAGAACAAGGAAAATTCTGGCTTTATAGAGTAGACTCAACTCTGGTTCCAGGCCCTACAATGGACAATTTTACTTCCACCTCATTTATACGAGAAGAAATAACCGACAGTTTTATAAACTCTCAAGGAGATACAACCTTCATTCTACAAAGATCTATTTCTGATACTAGAGATGGCGTCTTCAGAACTACTGATAGATGGACTATAGAAAAAACAGAGAGCACTGTTATCAGAGTCGAGGAAAACTTACAATTTCTAAAGATTGTCTTTCCTGTCACACGTGGCGATGTCTGGCAAGGAAACAGATTTGACGAAAGAACTACAGAAACTGTAGCACAAAATATCGTTGAAGTTTATAAGGCTTGGGAATCTGAAGTCTTAAACAAAGCAGCCATGATCAATGCTAATGGTGTGGCCTATACAGATGTTCTCGAAATTCAACATGCAGACTTCGAGACTGAGATAGAATTGAGACAGGCCAAAGAATACTATGCGCCAGGAGTAGGTATGATCCTAAGGGAATTAAGCATTCTAGATACCCAGTGTTTTGCTGCATGTGCGGGAGATCCATGGATCGAAAAGGCAGAAAGAGGCTTTGAATTGAGACAAGAACTACTAGAACATAACTAGCAATGCTAGAACTTATATCTGTTGGACACAGTACAAAGAGCAGAGGCATCCACGGTAATTTCAAGGCGAATATTTCAAAGAAATTTGTCTTAGATGTCGTAAGAGCCAGAGCAATATTCATAAAGTTAGATGGCTCCAAGGTACCTTTCCTTATCGAATCAGCAGAGGACCAAGGGCATGTATTGATGAAACTAGAAGAGATAGATAGCCCTGAAGCTATATCGGCCTACTTAAGCAAAGAACTATTTCTAGATGCAGAAGAAATCTCTCCTGAAAACAAATTTGAGGAACAAGAGACAAATGCCTTAGTCGGTTACACAATAATAGATCAGCAAGATAATCCGATAGGTATCATCATAGATATACTGGAATATCCAGAACAGGTTCTAGCTAAAGTTGCCTATCAAAATAAGGAAGTTCTTGTCCCTATCCATGAAGATCTAATAATAGAATTATCAGAAGACACTAGTAATTTAAAACTTGAAATAGCTGATGGTTTATTAGATATCTAAAAACTTAGCCAAATAGGCCCATGCTCCATGGCTTCAAAATTCTTGGAACACATTTCAGTTTTATAGTTTCTGAAATATCTCGATTTCTGAATGCCACCCCCATTTTGTAGATATCCAGACTATGTACATTCCGCTTATTGCTAATCTCAGTCCAGGCTTTTTTCATACCCTCGGACCAGTTGATATCATCGAGAATTATAGCTTTTATCTTAGGGTATCCATTCCACAACTTGTCAAAGTAGTTTAGGGTGCTTTCATAACGATGATTACCATCCAGATAAACCAATTCTGTATGGAATAAGCTACTTGGCTCTGTATCAAAGAAATCATCGAAACTGGATTGTATGATATCCACGTTTTCCAGTCTAAGTCTTTTCATGTTATCGTTGGCAATTTTTGCCAAAGTTTCCGAGCCTTCTACACTTGTTACAGTTGTGGATCTAGAGGCAGTAGCCAGGTAGGCAGTAGCTATTCCTAGATTGGTGCCGAGCTCAAGGATGCCTTTAGGTTTGTAAAAAAGGACTATGTTCCTAAGTAACTTGCATTTCAGCTTGTTAGAACTGCTTTTTCTAAGAACCTCAGAAACTGTCTTTGTGACTAGATCTCTATTACCTGCGCCTAGATCTTTGATTTGTATAGTTGCTTTATCATTTAGCAATAACTTGCGCAATTCACCCAGTCTGTAATCATCATAATAGGTCTTATTGAAATCAAATAATTGACTCACAAACTTATACATGAAAGGAGAGTGAATGCTATTAAGCGTTTTAGCTTTTCTATAAAATCTTATGAGATCTAGTATTTCCAAAATTCAATTATTTGATACATTTGGATAGGAAAACTAATTAAACATTTTTGATAGTAATAGAATATATTCTGGGTTCTATATATAGGATAACTTTTATTCTATTATTGCTCATTTTTCATCCCGTTCAGGTAATCGCCATCCATCTATTTGGCTGGAAAGGACATCAGAAAACTGTTCAGATTCTGAATGGTAGCATCACAGCTGCCTTCAGACTCGCTGGCACTAAAGTTAGTTTTAGCAACAAGTACAAGCTTCAAACCGATAAAACTTCTATTATAGTTGCTAATCATCAGAGTCTGTGGGATATCGTCGGGATATATTGGTTCCTTAGAAAGCAAAATCCATTGTTCGTATCTAAAATCGAGTTAGCTACAGGTATCCCTAGTATATCCTACAACCTGAGGGAGAGTGGTGCAGCTCTGATAGATAGAAAAAACAAAAGACAAGCAATTACTGAGATCATGAGGATGGGAGAACAAGTCAATGAACAAAAGAGAGCTGCGGTTATCTTCCCAGAAGGAACGAGGTCCAAGGACGGCCAACTCAAGAAGTTTTCCATAGGAGGTTTGGGTGGTCTCCTAAAAAAATGTCCTGAAGCTCAAATCATACCTGTCGTCATAAAAGGAACTGCTGCAATGGAAGCCAACAAATACTACAGAATAAAGCTGGGTAAAAGAACCAGTTGGACAGTGCTAGAGCCATTCAGTGCAAGTGGAATGGAGGTTCAAGAGATTTTGGACAGAACATATGACATGATCAAACTTGCTTTAGAAGCTGAATAGAGGAGGTCTCCCCGATTTTTTACATATGACAAGCCAAGTAGAGGCCGGAGTAAGCAGTAGTCATATAAAGGTCACACAAAGGCTATAAAGCACTAAAAATTTTACTCTCAAAGAGAGGGTCAGAATGAATTGTATTGATTATGAAGGTGAGCTCCATAATCCTATTAGATTGTCTCTTTTTATAAATGGAGGATTAATTCAATACCTGCTCACCAATAGAACTCTCTTTCTCTTACTTGGCAACCATTTTGGTAATATCTTTGCGACATGGAAAGTATAGGGCAGGTTATCGATTTGATGACCTTAGAAGAGTTAGATGTCAATTTATTCAGAGGGAACAGTTATAAGACTCCATGGGATAGAGTATTTGGAGGGCAAGTACTGGGGCAGTCACTTCATGCAGCATACAAAACAGTGCCACAAGACAGGATTGCTCATTCTATGCATGCTTATTTTATACTTCCTGGCATATGCGACCTACCTATTATCTATGAAGTAGATACTATCAGAGATGGTGGTAGTTTTACTACAAGAAGGGTAGTGGCGAAGCAAAGAGGGAAGGCTATTTTCAATATGTCAGCCTCTTTTCAACTCAAGCAGCCAGGTGTAGAACATCAGATGGATATGCCAGAGGTGAAGCCAGCTGAAAAAACCAAAAGCGTGGAAGAACGCCTTAAAGCCATTAAGTTCTTCGCACCCAAAATATATAAGAAATTGATAGGGATAGATCCCAATGCATTTGAGTTCAGACCAGTAACAAATCCTTATTCTTTGCCACCTAAAAACCACGACCCTTATCTGCAAGTGTGGTTTAAGTCCATTGCAAAAGCAAATGTAGATGTTCCTATGCAACATCAGTTATTGGCTTGTGCTTCTGATTTTGGATTGCTGAGGACAGCATCACTCCCTCACCAGACCAAGCTCATGACTAAGAAAGTACTCTTTGCCAGTATCGATCATGCTATGTGGTTTCACAAACCATTTAAAATAGACCAGTGGATGCTATTTGAAACTGATAGTCCTAGTGCTTCTAATTCAAGAGGCTTTACCCGAGGTAGTATCTATGACCAAGATGGGGTTCTCATAGCCAGTGTAGTACAAGAAGGTCTTATGCGTATAAAGTCCTAGGATTTACTCGGCAATAGAGACTCTTAGGATTCTACCAGACTCTTCTACACCGACATAGATATAGCCGTCAGCACCCATTTCTACGCAACGTACACGACCTATCTTTTCCAGAATTCTTTCCTCATGGACTACATTTCCTTCCTTGACAACAATCCTACTGAGGTAATCAAACCTTAGAGAACCATTTAGTATGTCGCCTGTCCATTCTGGATATTTTTCTCCAGTGACTATAGCCATACCACTAGGAGCAATAGATGGGGTCCAATAGTTTTTAGGTTGATACATACCATCCTGTGACGTTTCTGTTGTGAAAGTGGTCCCATTGTAATTGATACCATAAGAAATAACTGGCCAACCGTAGTTCTTACCTTTGGCAATGAGGTTGAGTTCATCTCCACCACGGGGCCCATGTTCATTGGTCCACACTTGGTCATTTACCTTGTCGTATATCATGCCTTGGGGATTTCTATGCCCATAGGACCAGATAGAATGTATGGCTTCTGTGTTATCTACAAACGGATTATCCTCAGGGATACTTCCGTCATCATGCATCCTGTGTACTTTACCACAAGAGTTTGTTAGAAACTGTGGATGTTCGTCTCTTTTTGCTCTGTCCCCAACAGTAATATACAAGTAATCTTCATTATCAAAGACCATCCGACAACCGTAATGGTAATTTCTGGCCAGAGCCGGAACCGCCTCGAAGATATCTTTGATTTCAACTAGAGCATCATTTTCCAATCTTGCTCTTATAACTGCTGTAGTCGTCTTAGCCAAACCCATGGGCTTGGTATAACTTAGATACAAGAGATGATTATTATCGAAATCAGGATGCAAAACCACATCCATCAACCCACCTTGTACGTTCTCGACTACCTTTGGGACGTTCTTAATTTCTACTAATTCACCAGTTGGTTTGAGTAGTTTAAACTTTCCTTCTTTCTGTGTGAAGTAGACAGAACCATCTTCGGTAACTTTCATTCCCCAAGGAATACCAACATTCTCCACGATAGTATCTACCTGTACCTTGTATTTTTCAGTAGAATAAAACTTGGGAGTAGGTACTTCCTCTGTACTATAACTCTTCCTATCGGATATGCCGTTTAGAATATATTCGGCCAAAGCTTCTATCTCTTCAGTGGTAAAGGTAACCTCATATGAAGGCATGCCTTCATTGACTATGCCCTTACTTATAGACCTTACTAGGTCAGCTTTTGTGCTTCCATGTTTCCATCTTCTATCTACAAAGGCATTAACTTCATTTCCATGACAACTTGTACAGTACTTTTCGAAGTTCTCCTTTGGCCCTGGTTCAGATTTCTCAGAATGAGTTGTATATTGTTCTGATCTCTCTGTACTTTCAGAAGTGGAGGCCAATGACTCGTTACATCTATCAAATTGGGCTACGAGCAATGAACAACTTAGTAGTAGAACGTATTTCATCTTTAATTAAATTGGTGACACTAAGCTATAGGCTTTTATCTAAATAATCGAAGTCAGACAGAACAAAGACAAAAATTCTAGCAGACAAAGCGCTCTATCACAATCAAATGATACAACAACTCAAAATTTATTGGCACTATAAAAGAATCACAGTAGTACCTGATTCTTTTCATAAGATTCTTACGGAGTACAATGATTACTATGTAAATCTCAACGATGCTTTAAAGCTAGAGTTTCTAAAACGGGTATATGTCTGTAACAAATTTCTAATCTTCAAGCCTGTTAAACTCAGCCACGTAAGTGAAGAAATGCGGGTGGTCATTATCAGTGCCTTGGTACAGATAACTTTTGGATTGGACAGATTTGTGCTTCAGCGCTTCAAGACCTTCCTTGTTGTACCCAACATTTACAATTATGGTCCTTATCCTGCACTACATGGTCATGTAGATCATGACAAGAAACTGATTGTTATGGCCTGGCCCAGTGTTCAGCATGGATTTATCGTTCCAGAAGATGCGCATAACGTGGCACTGCACGAATTGGCACATGCCTTACAAGCAGAAAATCATAGCAACTTATTCTTTGCTGATTTTTTTGATGCTGTTCATGTTAGTGACTGGGAGAAAGTAGGGCTGATAGAATTATGGAAAATACGGAGGAATCAGAGCGAATATTTAAGTGATTATGCAGGACAGAACATGCTGGAACTCTTTGCAGTAAGTATGGAATGCTTTTTTGAGCAACCTTTACAGTTCCAAAAGAAGGTGCCAGAGCTCTATCTTATCATGACTAAGTTACTAAAGCAAAATCCTGCAAACGCGACCTATCCCTTACTTAAAAGGTAAGGTCAAGAAATTGCTACCTGACAACATGAGGCACCTCGTCCAAGTCCCAATCAATAACCAAGCCTTTGGCCAATCTTTTGGCAATGTCTTTTCCATAGAGATGTTCGCATAAATATAGTGCAGCATCAAATGATCTTGCCCCGCCAGCAGAGGTGATATACTTGCCGTCATGCACAAATATGACCTCGCTGATGACTTCCAATTGTGGGAACATCTCCTTGTATTTTTTTATATCAGAAGGAAAAGTTGTAGACGCTGTCCCATCCAACAGTCCAGCCTTAGCAAGCACGAAGGCGCCATCGCAATGAGAGGTCACATAGTCTGCCTTGCTACTTATTCTTCTTACCCAAGAAATCATCTCTACATCATCCAGGTCAGTATCTAAATGATGTTCTGCACTAGGAACTACCAGAATATCTATATCAGGAGATGAATCGTAATCATAATCAGGAATCATATATAGGCCTTCAAATGAGCGGACAGGTTTCTTTTCTTTTGCTACTGTAAAAACATTCATAGGCTTTATGCCTTCTCTATATTGAGTATGCTGAAAGATGTCCATAGGAGCTGTCAACTCCGTGTTGTAGACGCCATCCATAATAAGTAAGCCGACATTCCATGCATCTGGTATCAAGCTTGGAGATTGCACTTTAGGACTGCAAGCGAAGAGAAAAAACCAAAA
>CAZKXO010000051.1:0-15888 GCA_964556525.1 uncultured Saprospiraceae bacterium | reverse complement strand
AGAGGTTATTCGCAGCTTTTCCAGCCTTGATGGCCCTTTCTACACTATTGATTTTTAACTCTTGTAAGTCCACAAAAAATGCGGTAGTAACACAAGAGGCTCCCAAGACAACTGTAGAAAACTATGATCTTGCTGATGCTTTGCTGTGGAAAATAGAAGGTAAAGGCCTGACTGAACCATCCTACTTGTATGGCACGATACATATGATAGATGAGGAGAGTTTTTTCTGGCCACAAGGCACGCTTGCTGCTTTTGAAGATGCAGAATCTGTAGCTTTCGAAATAGACATGGACGAGATGAAAGACCCTGCAGCCATCATGGGCATCATGTCTAAGGCAATGATGAATGACGGAAAAGGCCTCAAAGATCTCTATTCTGCTGAGGATTATGAATTTGTCAAAAATCACTTTACTGAAATGGGTATTCCATTCATGCTGATGGAAAGACTGAAGCCTATGTTTCTGACAGTGTTTGCTAGTGGTGATATGGAGTTTGGTCAAGGCTTTGGAGAGGGTACAGGTGTAAAATCTTATGAAATGGAATTTTGGGATCTTGCTAAAGGATCAAATAAGGATGTCTCTGGCCTGGAGACGATAGATTTTCAGCTGTCGGTTTTCGACTCTATTCCTTACGAAGCACAAGCTGAGATGCTACTAGAGACCATAAAGTCAGATGGCGAAGGTACAGATGATACGATGGAGCAGATGGTACAGATGTATAAAGATCAAGATATCAGCAAGATGGTCTCTTTTATGAGTGAAGTAGAAGAGGGTGGAATACAAGGCTATGAAGATGTACTTCTCTACAAAAGAAACAAAAACTGGATCCCAATCATGGGCGATAAAATGACAAAGGGACAGGTTTTCTTTGCTGTCGGTGCCGGGCATCTTGGTGGTAAAGATGGCGTTATAGATCTTCTCAAAAAGGAGGGCTATAAACTTACACCATTGAGCACAACAGAATAGTTTTCACTAAATATTAAGCACAGTATGCAACTTATTACTGTCAATGGCATAACGCCTAAGATTCATCCGACTGCCTGGGTAGCAGATAATGCTATACTCACTGGTGACTTAGAAATAGGAGAGCATTCCAGTATCTGGTTTGGTGTTGTCATCAGAGGAGATGTCAATAAAATCCGTCTAGGTAAAAATGTCAATATCCAAGACCTCACCATGGTACATGGTACTGTAGGTAGGGGAGATACTATTCTTGGAGATAATGTAAGTGTCGGGCACCGAGCTATTATCCATGGTTGTCAGATAGAGGATAATGTACTTATAGGAATGGGTGCAATAGTTCTAGATGATGTGCTTGTACCATCTAACACAATAATCGCTGCTGGCGCTGTAGTTACTTCAGGCACTAAGTTAGAGTCTGGATATATATACGCGGGCACTCCAGCGCGAAAGCTGAAGCCACTAGATCCAACAAAGGCTCAGTTATACATAGAAGGTACAGCTGCTGGCTATGTGGGTTATAAGGAGCTGTATAAGTAGGAACTTAGCAGTCTTTTTCTAGCTCTTCTAAGTGCTTTATAGGATTTGCCTCAGCTATATTGTAGCCTTTTTTTATTCTGTAGTATAAATGATGAATAAAATAATGGGTTCATAATGCAGTTAATGAGGGAATTTTCTGATTATTTTACCTCCATACTGTAAATGGCGAATTGAGTAGCTGATTATTAGCTCTTACCATTTATAGTTTAAGCAACGGACTATTACAACTGCATTATTGCAGATAGCTGTATTCCTTTGCGATCAACTAAAAATGGAAAACTTATGATCGGAATCCTATCCTTCGTTGGCTTCACTGCCTTAGTAGCCGTAATTGCGTATTTAGCAACCAGAAATCAAGAACAGACCAGTGATGGCTATTTTCTTGGAGGAAGAAGTCTTACGGCTGGTGTCATCGCCGGCTCTCTCTTACTGACAAATCTTTCTACAGAGCAACTCGTAGGGCTTAATGGAGCAGCTTACAAAGAAGGTATACTTGTGATGGTATGGGAGACTCTAGCTGCCTTGGCCATGGTGGTAACAGCGACCTACTTACTGCCTCGATATCTCAAAGGAGGACTAACTACTATCCCAGGCTTTCTCTCAAAGAGATTTGACGTGATGACAAAGACCATTACTTCCGGTCTCTTTCTGACTGGATATGTTGTTGTACTACTCCCAGTCATCCTTTATTCCGGTTCTGTTGCTTTGAGTTCTATGTTTGATGTGCCTAATATGTTAGGGGTATCGGAGACGGCGTCCATATGGATAGGTGTATGGGGTATAGGTCTGATAGGGATGATCTATGCAGTATTTGGAGGACTCAAAGCCGTTGCAGTATCTGATAGTATCAATGCTATAGGTTTGCTCATAGGAGGTGTAATGATACCAGTGCTAGGTTTGATCGCCCTAGGAGAGGGGAGTATGATGGCAGGTATTGATGTAATTTCTGCAGGACCAGGAGAACGACTAAATGCACTCGGAGGCCCAGCTGCCTCGGTGCCATTTTCTACAATATTTACAGGAATGATGTTGGTCCAACTATTCTACTGGGGAACAAACCAACAAATCATTCAGAGGGCACTGGGAGCAAAAGATTTGGCTGAAGGACAGAAAGGGCTCATGCTGGCAGCAGGGGTAAAGATACTTGGACCCATCATTTTGGTATTGCCAGGTATGATTGCTTGGCATATGTTTGGCGGTGACCCAGATGTAGGAGACCAAGCCTATCCAAAACTAGTAAGAGAAATTTTGCCAAGCCCGCTGGTTGGATTTTTTGCTGCTGTATTATTTGGAGCGATCTTGAGTTCATTCAATAGTGTACTGAACAGTTCTGTAACCCTATTTGGTATAGATATCTACAAACAACATATCAATAAAGCTGCTGACGAAGGAACGGTCGTTAAGAATGGAAAACGATTCGGACTCATCTTGGCGGTTGCCGCGATGTTCCTGGCACCATTCATTGCCAATGCTGGCAGTCTCTTCGATTACTTACAAGAAGTCAATGGAATCTACAGTATTCCTATTCTGACAATTATAGTTGTAGGTTATACCACTAAATATGTTCCTGCAATTGCAGCCAAAATAGGTGTCATATCTGGTTCGGTGCTTTATATCATCAGCCAATTTATTCTTAAACCAAAAATGATCAAGACTGCCATGGAGAATGCAGAAGCATCTGGCGTGACCGATACAGCGGCCTTAAAGCTCGTAGAAGCCAATGCTTATCCGCATTTCTTACATATGATGGCTATTCTATTTGTAGCCAATATCATTATCATGCTTATCATAGGTAAACTAAGACCAAGAACGACAGCTTACGAACTAGAGTATACAGAGCAGGTGGATATTACGCCTTGGAAGTATGTGAAGCAGGCTTCTGTGGTTGTTTGTGTGATAGTGGTAGGTATCTATATTTATTTTAGCTAGTGTGGTAAGGAGTTACAGTTGTGCGACTACCTAGAGGCGCAGCTCTGCTTACCAGTGGTTTTTACTTAGGAACTAGTACTTTTCATCTTACTAATGGGACCCTATGATGATTTAAGTATATAATTCCCCACTCAGGTATCTGTCTCCTCTATCACAAGCGATAAAGACAACCACTCCTGAGTCCAGCTCTTCTATCAGTTTGAGTGCACAGTTCAATGCACCTCCTGTAGACATGCCACCCATGATACCTTCTTCAGTTGCTAGACGTCTGGCAGTTTCGGTAGCTTGTGGACGGCTTACTTCTATGATGCGGTCTACGCGATCGGCTTCAAAGATGCCTGGCAGATATTCTGGTGACCACTTTCTGATGCCTGGAATTCTATCTCCATCTATAGGCTGAGCACCGATGATTTGTATGTCTTCGTTTTTGGATTTTAAAAAAGTGGAAGTTCCTGTAATTGTACCCGTAGTACCCATGGCTGAAACAAAGTGGGTGATCTTACCCTTAGTATCCTTCCATATTTCCGGACCTGTTGTTTCAATATGCGCTTGTTTGTTGTTTGGGTTGTTGAATTGGTCTAGTAAAACGTAGCCTTCTTTTTCTGCTTCTTCTTTGGCCCACTTTCTAGAATATTCTATAGTTTTTACGGCTGGCGTAAGAATGACTTCGGCTCCATAGGCACGCATGGTTTTGACTCTTTCAGGAGTAGCACTAGCTGGCATTACAAGAATGATTTTTATACCAAAGGAAGCAGCTATCATTGCCAAGGCTATTCCAGTATTCCCACTGGTAGGTTCTATAATCGTGTTGCGCCGAGTCATTGTCCCATCTTCTAGCGCATTCTTTATCATAAAGTAAGCGGCTCTGTCTTTGACACTGCCTCCAGGATTTTGGCCCTCGAGTTTTGCGTAGAGTTTTACTTTTGGATTTGGGTTTAGTTTTTCTAATAAGACAAGAGGGGTATTCCCGATAAGATTTATAATAGAACTCAATTTGTATTATTTGTTTGCTTGCGCGGTTATTGAAATCGTATGATTGTTGTCAAAGTAGACTTTGGAGTTGGGTGGGAGACTTTCTGTGATCCAGACATTTCCACCTATAACAGAGTTATCACCTATTTCGGTATTTCCACCTAGAATGATAGCTTGTGCATAGATGATAACATGGTTACCTATAGTGGGATGTCTCTTATCATCACAGCAGTTTCTGTCTGGAATACTTAGTCCACCTAGGGTTACACCTTGATAGAGCTTCACCCAGTCTCCTATTACAGTTGTTTCTCCTATTACGATGCCAGTACCATGGTCTATACAGAAGTGTTCTCCGATAGAAGAGCCTGGATGGATATCTATCCCAGTGTCACTATGTGCATATTCGGTAATCAATCTAGGTAACAGAGACACCTTTTGCTGATGGAGGTAGTGTGCAATTCTATAGCAGGCGATGGCTTGGAAACCGGGGTAGGCTAGTATGATTTCATTTCTCGACTGTGCAGCAGGGTCGCCATTATAGATGGCTGTAATATCCTTTTCTAAAGCAGCGACTAGCTCATCAAAGTGATCTACGAAGTCGCTGGCTATTTGATTACTTTTTACATTACCTGACTCAAAATTCAAGTCCAATAAATTGAGCAATCTCAATTCTAATATGCTACGATCGCTAAGTGAAAAAGTTCTCAGTCCCAATCTTACTGGAAACATATGGTCCAGACATTCCTCGATAAATCTATGTGTTTTCTGTTTTAGATTCATTTGTGTATTGCAGAGTTTAGGTGCATAGTTAAGCTATTTTAACCTTAGCTTTAAGATATTCTTTATCTTTTATTTATAAGTGTAGACCACATTCCGTCTTTGGAGAATTGTTCCATCTGCCTGATCTGTGTTCGCCTGGTACAGTGCAGTGGGCACAACCTATGGAGGAATAGCCTTTAGACTTCAATGGATGAAAAGGTAAATGGTGTTCTACTATGAAAGCGTCTCTCCCTTCGTAATCAATATCTAGTAAGGGATAGAATTTTGTGATGTTCTCTCTTTGTTCAAAAAAATTCAGACTCGACCTAAAGTCGCTTTGCCACCTCATTAGCCCTGATACCCAAATTTTGTAATCCTTTTTGATGTGTTGGAGTGGCTCCACTTTATTGATGTGGCAGCACCTGTTGGGTTGGTTCTTCCACATTTTATTTTGCAGCGTTAGCTCATGTTTGCTCTCATCTGCTTTTACATTGACGATATTTAGATCATAGAGTTGCTCAAGATAATTCTTGTATATCAGCGTCTCTTTAAAGTGGTAGCCAGTATCTATAAAGTAAACTACTTGCTTGTTGTTAATGTCGGAAAATACTTTTAGTAAAAATGCTGAAGTAGCCGCAAAAGAGGAGGTCAGCATGATGTCTTTCTCATCGTAATCTTTATATAACTGTTCTACTCTCTGGTACACAGTCAGGTTAGCATATTTTTTATTCTGGTCTGAGATGAGTTTTTCTTCACTGGTCACGTACGCTATGATTTTCGATTTGTTGTATGTTGAGTCCTAAAGCAGTGTAAAAATTCTTTTAAGATCTTGCAAGAGTAAACTCTTGAACTGGCTATAAGTCTATACATTATTTCTTAACAATCGTTTTATTTAAAATAAAAAGCCCATTCTTACAGAATGAGCTTTCTAATATATCTTTTCAAATACAGCCTTCTGCTAGACCCTCAGATCTAGACAACAGCAACACATGCAAAAACACTTAGTATTCATTAATGTTTGAGAATTTATTTCGATGTAAAATTAGGATTTATTTCAGTAGTCGTCAAATAGCTTGCACCCTAACTTATTGCTTTGTGCTCGATTTTGTATTGCTTAACATACAATTAACGACTTATAAGGGTGATTAACTAGAATCATATTAGGTAATGCTTTAGTATAGATTCTTGTAATTTTGTACTTCAAATTCGATATGCTATGGTAAATCTTCCACCAGAAAAATTAGGTTCTTTCTACTTAGGGGCTAAGTATGAATTAGACACAAAGTCTGTAACTGCCGAAGCGGTAAACTACGATGCTCGAGATCTCACCACACATGCCGTCTGTGTAGGGATGACAGGAAGCGGCAAGACAGGTCTATGCATAGGCTTGCTAGAGGAAGCTGCTGTCGACAAAGTCCCTGCATTGATTATAGATCCCAAAGGGGATATGACCAATCTGATGCTGCAGTTTGATCAGTTGAGACCTGAAGATTTTGAAAAGTGGATCAATGTAGATGATGCTGGAAGAAAAGGAATGACAGTTTCTGAATATGCAGCATCCATGGCAGAGAAGTGGGAGAAAGGATTGACGAGTTGGGGTCAGACCAAGGATAGAATAAGATTATTACGAGAATCTGTCGATGTTAATATTTATACTCCAGGATCTGATTCTGGTATTCCCATTAATATCATGGGATCTTTTGCGGCACCGAAATATAAGACAGGAGAGAATTTTGATTCTGATTCAGAGATGATTCGTGAAAGAATTCAGGGTACTGTGGCTGCCTTGCTTGGCATGATAAACAGCAAAGAAGATCCAGTACGAAGTAGAGAAGGCATCTTGCTGGCCAACTTGTTTGAGCACTATTGGCGATTGGGCGAAGATCTGGATTTAGCTAAATTGATTAAAGGCGTCCAAGATCCTCCGATGTCACAGCTTGGTGTCTTCGATATAGAAACTTTCTATCCATCCAAAGAAAGATTCAAGCTGGCGATGGATTTCAATACCCTAATCGCTTCTCCTCAATTTAAATATTGGTTGCAAGGAGAAGACTTGGATATAGATAAGTTGTACTTCACAGCAGAAGGCAAACCGAGGCATAGTATCTTTTATATCTCACATTTGTCTGACAGCGAAAGAATGTTCTTTGTGACGCTACTGCTCAATAGTCTCATAAGCTGGATGCGCAGACAATCGGGAACAACGAGTCTTAGAAGTTTACTTTACTTCGATGAAATCTTTGGCTATTTTCCTCCTACGGCCAATCCACCTTCTAAGAAGCCTTTACTCACTTTACTAAAGCAAGCAAGGGCTTATGGTGTAGGTTCGGTCTTGGTAACCCAGAATCCTGTAGATATAGATTACAAAGGATTGTCCAATGCTGGAACTTGGTTTATCGGAAAGTTGCAAACGGAACGAGATAAGCTCAGAGTGCTGGAAGGACTGAAAGGGGCAATTGCAGAAGCAGGTGGGAAACAATTGGATTTCGATAAGATTATAACGGGGCTAGGGTCCAGAGTTTTCTTGCTACATAATGTCCATGCGGATGCACCTACGGTATATCATACCCGTTGGGCAATGTCTTATCTCCGTGGGCCTATGACCAGACCACAAGTCAAATCTCTGATGGCTAACAAGAAAGTCACAAAGGTCCATACATATTCCTCTAGTATTTCTGAGGCCAGTAGAGCAAGAGCAGTCATAGAAGAAAAGCCTAAAGTAGAAGTAGCCCCATCATTAGATCACAAAATAGAGCAGAGGTATCTTGCTGTATGGAAATCTCCATCAGAAGTCGGTCTGGGTTCTAATGAACCAAAGACACTTGTGTACGAACCGCATCTATTGCTGACTGGTAGTGTAAGATTCTATGATGAAAAACGTAAAGTAGATGTGTCTAACCCTATTGCCTATCTGGCAACCCCACCAGATCAGTTTGGAAGAGTGGACTGGGAGAGAGCAGTAAAAATAGTCAACTGGGAAAGGTCTTTACTCCAAGAGCCTGATTATCCTGACAATGTCCAAGTCAGCTATGACAGTGTACCAGAAGCCATGAATACCAGCCAAGAGCTCAATAAGATAGAAGAAGCTTTCTCTGACTGGCTCTACGAAAATCAACGCATGCATACCCTAGAACATAAAGACCTAGAAGTCTATCAGTCTGATGATGAGACAGAGGAAGCCTTTAGAATGCGTCTGGAAATGAAAGCACGGGAAGTGAGAGATGAAGAGGTGGATACCTTGCACGATAAATACGAGACGAAATTCCAAAAATTAGATGACAAGATAAGAAAGGAAGAAAGAGACCTCGACGAAGCCCTTGCAGAGAAACGCAGCCGCCGCAACGATGAATTAATCAATGTGGTAGAGACAGTTTTTGGTGGTGTCTTCGGTAGACGTAGAAGATCTGCCAGTTCGGTATCTACTAAGAGACGGATGGCTCGAAAAGCATCTGAAAAAGTAGAGGATTCTAGAGAAGACCTAGAAATGCTGGATATGGCAAGAAGAGAGCTAGAAAATGAGCTACGAGATAAAGTGAGCAATATCACTCAGAGGTGGGATAGAGTAACCGAAGGCGTCACAAAAAAAGAAATCAAACCCCGACGAACTGATATAAAGGTCACTGACCCTATAGTGACTTGGTACCCGTACTGGCTAGGGGATAGTGGGTCAAAGAAATCTGCTTTGGATACCTGATTTTGTTACTATAGCCACGGCTTTTTTAATTTGTTGTTTCAGTATGCATATAACAAGCTCTATATGAGCGATATCTTGATGGCCATGAGAATATGTGAAATTTCCAGCCCTGTAGGAGTGACACCTCACAATGAATGGATTCTTCATTAGGTGAGATGCCTCTGTCTTTGCTAGTGCCTTTAATATAGTAGTCTGGTCTCTGGATATGTATTATACCAAGAAAACCAAAAGATATTATGTGATGGCAATCGCTTCAGCTTTTCGCCCTTTGGCCCAGTAAGAAAGTGCTCTGATACTTGCCAGACAACATCCTTGCTATCCTTGAGTACGCCATTTTTGTACTTGCCAAAATCATGTCCCTTTCTCTCATAGGCACGACTTGCACCTGATTTTTCTGTTATAACTACCAGCTCTGTATCTGCAACTGTAACTTGTACTAGTTTTTTTCTCTTTAAGTGACTGACAGCGATGGCAAGAGGATCTTCCTTGTATCCTTTGACTCTAGGAATAAATACTTCAGCTTTGTTTTTCAGTCTTGTATCTGATAGAGGAACAGGAAACATGAGCTGATCACTACCAAAGTAATTTTGGTAAGCAACACCTTCTCCATAGTCTCTCTGATGACCTGTATTCAGACTAAGGACCAATGTTTCTGGATGCTGTCTTTTCCATTCACCCCAAGTGGTGGTCACTACTGAGTGAGATTCCAATACTATATTTTCGCCACTCAATGGACCCAAGACCGGCTTGCCTTCTACAGTATTCCAAAGTGATTGTGTAGTTTGGTCATACATTAGTTTATTAGACTTGTATAGAAAGCCACTTGTGCCAAGATTAAAATCTTTGGAGTCATAAGCTATTACTGTGCCACAAAGAGTACAGTATACACCTGCTATGACATCCTCTCCAAAATTGTCAATAAAGAATTCATGCCAAGCTAATATTCTTTTGGGATACGCTTTGACCTCTCCGTTTATGGCGACACCAAATACAACATCGCTGTCTGACAAGTAATCTGCTTCATCTGCAGAGATATGCAGAGGATTTCGGAGAGGTGGAATACCATCTTGTATAACACCACCCCACATAATCTCATCCACCCTGATTTTGCTAGTATTATGACGACCTTCAAAATAGTTTTGAAACCTGTCATCTATAAAGGAATGGATAAATCCCTTAAACTCTACGTAGGTGGAGTCGTAGACTGGATCTTGTTCCCATAACCACTCCAGCCAGGAAATGTAACCTCTTTTTCTAACACCTGTTTTATCCTTGAGCAGGTCCTCTATATCGTTTAGCAATTGGTCATTATTGCTTAATCTTAGAATATCTAAAAGTGGTGGTATATAGGCATCAGACCAATCCTTTCTAAGCACCTCCATTGCTGCTCTGCGTTGTTTGTTGTCTCTCTCTAGTACTAGAAGCCTCAGAATACCAAGAACATCAGGGTCAGCACTAGTTAACTTTTCATCTAGAGTCTTGTCAAAAGAACTTGTGTCTCGTACTGACTGATGGTCCAAGTGATGACTAAACATATGCTGCGCTATAAGTAGCGTCCCGACCGTAATTATATATGTAACTAATTTTTGCATATCAGACTGTATATTTAGTTCAATTTTCAAACTATTATAGCGCCCTTTATGTTCGACCTAATGGTTATTAATTTGGGTGAGCATGTATTGTAAAAGACAATTTTAGATTACTTTAACTTGCTGAGACTGTATTTATTAGAAAGCCAACATTTTTTATTTGCCATCAACAATCTTTTGCTGTCCACTGTGCAAAGCTGCCCTAAGCTTTGCAGACCGAAGCTATAAATGCCCATCTGGCCACAGCTATGATCTAGCAAAGGAAGGCTATGTTAACCTTTTATTGGCCAACCAGAAAAACTCGAAACAGCCTGGAGATTCAAAAGAAATGATTAGGGCTCGGAGATCATTTTTGGAACAAGGATATTATGATCCACTCTTAGGGAAGATGATAGAGCTGCTATTCTCAGCTACTGATGGGATACCTAAGCTACTAGATCTGGGTTGCGGGGAGGGATACTATACTTCTAAGCTATCAAGTGATTCCAGATTACAAATCAAGAAGAGCTATGGTGTTGATATTTCTAAGGTTGCCATCCAAATGGCTGCTAAGCAATATAAGGACATAGAATTTGCTGTCAGTAGTTCTAATGACTTAGCTCTTAAGTCTCAGTCCGTTGATGCTGTGGTAGTCGTCTTTGCACCAGTGAATACCAAGGGGCTCCACCGTATTTTGGAAGATGAAGGGCACGTCTTAATCGTATCTGCAGGACCTAGGCATCACAAAGAACTTGCAACTATGATCTATGATACGCCTAGAGCACATGGTTATGATCCAGCTGATAGGATGAAGGAAAGTTTTACCTTAATAAAATCAGAGCAGTTGAGTTTCAATATTGACTTGGATTCCTCGAATACTATTTTTGAACTCTTACAGATGACACCTTATTACTGGCATACTTCCCAGCAAAAATTAGCGGAAATAAAAGCGCTGACTTACCTGAAGCTCAGTTGCGATTTCAAGCTGTCGTTATTTCAAAAAAAGGACCTTGTTTAATAGAGTCTATCTATCAGGACTTTCTACTCTAGGCAAGTTTGGCAGTTTGAATTCACGTTCGCTTATGGGCATTCTCTTGATGTCCTTTAGATTGATTTCTATCTTGACATCTTTGTCGTCTACTGTACCACTCAGTGGCAGAGTATGCGTCTTGGCAACGAAGAAATCCCAGAAACCATATTTGTGATTGGCATAGCTTGCTGGGTCTATCTTTATGAGGTCACTGTTGTAATAATAGGTGCTGGTGCCTTCTTTAGATGTTATGGTCATAAGGTCACAGTTGATGCCATTTATGGTTTTAGCAGCCTTGTCGATTTTATAGTCCATGATCTCGTCTTCTTCGTAAGAGACATCTATCCATGATAAATTGGGTACACCAGCTATGAGGAGATACATCGTGTCCGTGCCTAGGTAGTATTGTTTCATCTTCAGTAGTCCATTCATCTCAGTCATGTACATCTGGTCTTTGACGGTATAGGTTTGCTCTGAACCCATAAACATTTTCATTTGCTCAGGTGTCATTTCATTGGACTTGTCTTCCATTTTCATGTCATAAATTATCCTGCCTTCGAAATTGGAATCAGTGCCCAACTCCATAGTCTGCTCTTCTTCTGTTTCGGTTGGTTCTATAATGTCCAGTAAGGTATATTCTGTTTTTTCGATTCTTTTGGATTTGCTAGTGAGATCATTGGCTATGACTGTTCTTTCCATGAGTGCATAGATGAGATGACCATAGTTGACATCAAACTCTTGCACTTTAGAGTCAGATATATTGAACGCCACATCTGCCAGTCCTTTGTCTATATCCTTTTGACTATCTGGAGCTATTTTCTTAAGTATGTCTATGATGGCTTTTTTTCCGATCTCCTCATCTATGGAACTATGATCATGCAAAGTTATAGAGTTGTCTACACCGACTTTGGTGACATCAAAGAATATTTTTCCTTCTTGCGGAAAAGGCTCACCACCAAAATTGTTTGGTAAGACCTGTTCATACTCTGTGGTGTCTTTGGTGTCGAACACATAGCCATAATTCTCAAAGAGGATATTGAAGTTTTTGGCAAACATGGTTTCTATTTTTCCTCTTGAGTCAAACATCATATTCATTGTCTTCTGCATTTCTGCTCGTTCCTCTGTACTGAGATCCTCTATTGCTCCTTGTCCTAACTCTAGGAGATTTGATAAGGAGCTCTGAAGTTCTCTCCAGTTTCTTATTCCGATATAAGCTCCATTCTCATCAGTTTCTATCTCGTATACGAGTTGTGTTTGTATAAAATCTGGTAAGGGATTTTCGAATTGTCCCTTACTGGTGTCATCGCCATCTATACGGTCTATTTTGTAATTTATAATATAGTTACTATCCGTCTCAGAGATAATTTCCATACTGATTTTGGAGGTAGACTTGTTTTCAGTAATTACACCATCTTTGTCTTCGTAGTTGAGTTTGTTGAGCTGGTATTTATAGATCTCACCTTCCTCCCAATATGCTATAGTAGTGAGACTATCATTTGCATAATTCTGAGAATGAGAGTTATAACAGAGAGAAAGGAATACTAAACAGGAAATTATTCTAACCATGACACTAAGAAAATTGTAATTGTTATAGGTCTGCAAAACAGACCTTGTAATAATCACTAATATAACAAAAGAAAGAACAGTTGCTGTTAGTGCACTGAACATGAATTGAATTTATGGCAAGCTAAAAAGAGATGAACATAACAACAGCAGATTGAGAATATTCCCAACCTGCTGTTTAGATATATAAAAAAGGAACTAGTCTAGAAAGTCTTGCCAAATCCTACTGCTAAGGTCCATCCACTGTGCTTGCCACCCGCGTCTATCAGAAAGTCATCACTGATTAAGTCCGTGAAAGAAGTGTTGTATCCGCCTTCTACCATCCAGTGTCCTGAACCATAAGGTATTTTTAAACCTGCGACTGCATTCCCACCCAGTTGCCATCTGTTATAATTATTGCTGGATAATTCCAGTGGAGTAGAGCTGAGGTTAAAGCTGATTATTGCATTTGCTCTTGTATCTAAAGAACCAGAGGTTGCATAAGATATACTTGGTCCTAAGCCTACATACGGCTGCACGATATTGCTGTTACCTAAGTGCACCTTTAGCATTATGGGTACTTCCAAATACTGCACTTGTGTGACCGCACTAGCTCCTACGCCTAAGTCTACTCCCAGTAAGTTAAAGGAAACACCTTCTGCTACTTGGAAACCCTTTCTTCTAAATAAAACCCCTGATGATAAACTTAGAGTTTTGTCCAAAGCTTGATCTACAACTATACCTCCAGTGAAACTTGTAATCGGTTTGCTGGTTAGAAAGGCACCGGAATCATCGCCTAAGGCAAGGTTGGTAGAGGTATTGCTAGAATGAACACCTATCATACCAGTTACCGTTGTCTGTCCATAGCTCAAAGTGGCCATAATGATCATCGTCGTTATTAGTAGTCCCTTTTTCATGATATGATATTTTATAGGTTAAATAATGTATACCAATGACGAAAGGCCAACAGATTAGTTGGTTAATGCGACGTTAAGAAGATTTATATTTTAGGTTGAGGCCAAAATGCAGAATAAAGTCCTGGAGTTCTGGCGGTTCATAATACATTGATAAGGCTAGGCTATGGGAGCAAAGCACCAATGCCAGTATGAATGGCGGCAGACCTAGCTACTAGAGACTAGACCTCATTCAATATGTATAAAGAAGAATTTCTAGTAACTCTTGGCGAATAAAACTTTCTTACTACTCGGCTTACCCGTTAGTATGCACTTACCATCAGACTCTGGTTCGTCATTAGGTATGCATCTGATGGTCGCTTTAGTAAGGTCCTTTATTTTGAGCTCTGTTTCGGTTGTGCCATCCCAGTGGGCTTTGATAAAGCCACCTTTCTTTTCCAGTATCTCCTTGAATTCTTCCATGTCACTGGCTTCACTAGAATGATCGGCTCTGAAGTTAAGCGCTTTTTGGAAAAGGTCTTTTTGTATGGTTTCCAGTAAGTCTGCTAGATACCGATCTAGACCTTCGAGCGCAACAGAAGTTTTTTCCTTGGTATCCCGACGGGCGACCTCTACTTGATTTTTTTCGAGATCTCTCATCCCGATACCTACTCTGATAGGCACACCTTCCATTTCGTATTGAGCAAATTTGAAGCCTGGTCTCTTTTTCTTGTCACGATCTATCTTTACACGTACGCCTACGGCTTGGAGTTGTTTTTCGAGTTTTTCCGCTACTTCCATGATGGACTCATTAGGCTTTGGTATAGGGACGATGACCACTTGTGTAGGTGCAAGTCTAGGAGGAATGACCAGACCTTCATCATCAGAATGGGTCATGATAAGCCCACCTACCAGTCTAGTAGATACGCCCCATGAGGTGGCCCAGACATATTCTTCCTTGTTGTTGTTGTCCGCAAATTTTACGTCAAAAGCTTTGGCAAAGTTCTGACCTAGAAAATGTGAGGTCCCTGCTTGTAGCGCCTTACCATCTTGCATCAGCGCTTCTATAGTATATGTTTCTTCTGCACCTGCAAAGCGTTCGTTAGCTGTCTTGGCACCTTTGATAACTGGCATCGCCATATAGTCTTCAGCAAATCTCGCATAGACCTCATGCATCTGCTGCGCTTCTTCTATGGCTTCTTGCTTGGAAGCATGAGCTGTATGGCCTTCCTGCCATAAGAATTCTGCAGTTCTCAGAAAAGGTCTTGTACGCATTTCCCATCTTACCACATTGGCCCATTGATTTATCAGTAGAGGCAGATCTCTATAGGACTGTATCCAATCTCTATAGGTATTCCAGATGATGGTCTCAGAAGTCGGTCTGACTATGAGTTCTTCTTCTAGCTTGGCAGAAGGATCTACAACAACGCCATTGCCATTGGGGTCATTCATCAGTCTGTGATGGGTGACAACGGCACATTCTTTGGCAAAGCCTTCTACATGCTGTGCTTCTTTAGACAAAAAACTCTTAGGTATAAATAGCGGGAAATAAGCATTTGTATGACCAGTATCCTTAAACATTTTGTCGAGCTGATTCTTCATGTTCTCCCAGATACCGAAGCCTAGTGGCTTTATTACCATGCAGCCTCTGACTGCTGAATTATCAGCCAGTCCTGCTTTTTTGACGATATCATTGTACCACTGTGAGTAGTTTTCCGCTCTAGGTGTTATTTCTTTTGCCATAATGCACTATTTATGCTAACTGAGCAGCAAAAGTACGGTTTTGGGGGATAAGTGGCTTATGTCAGAATAATTTCTTTAGTAAAGGTCTTTCCCTGTAACTCTAAGGATATCTGTCTGTGACCGTTATGGAAAAAGCGGCTTATGAGTGGCTTTGGAAAGTGAACAGAAAAATGAGCTAATTCGAAATGGAAATTTTTTCTTTTTAGTCGCCCTTTTTTTCATTTCGAAGGAGGTACGAGAGAGAAATCTCCAGGGTTAG
>CAZKXO010000050.1:0-15946 GCA_964556525.1 uncultured Saprospiraceae bacterium | reverse complement strand
GACAAAAGATATCCTAAGAAAAATTATCAAAGATAATTACGAACACAAGTTCTATGAGATTGTTGAGGGCTATGAAAAATGTAAAGGCCAGTAAAAATGCATGATCTACTTATCTCGCCTTAAGTCTAGTTTTTTTTGATAGCATCCAGAAACGGTTTCATCTCCAGTAAGCTAATATCATCACGTTTGCGCAACTGTCTCAGAAACCAGCCTTTGTGTCCTGCACCATAGATGATGAGCATGCGTTTGCCTTCATACCTGTGTTTTTCTAGTGCCTTTTCGATATTCCAATAATGAGCGATATTAATATTTTCCCAGCCACCCAGACCTAGCTCTACATTGAAAAGTCTATTGTATACCTGTAGACTCACATCTTGGATGCTGTCATAGGTATGTGTATGTATAAAGTATGGATCATTAACCTTGCCTGTTGCCTTATACAGTGAATCTGACAAGGCATTGGCTTCCGTGTATGCTTTCCAATCTTCCACCCTTTCTGGATTCTTGCTTATGGCTCTCAGTTTTTGGCTCCGCTCCTGTGCCATAGGCCGAGTCCATCCAGCAGTCGGAATGATTTCAAAGTCCATCTCTTTGGTCAGTGGAAAAACAACATCTACATATTCTGGAAAGCGCATGACCCTTGGCTCAGAGATACTATCATCTTTTACAAAACCAGCCATAGCGGCTTCCATTCTATCTGGGGGAATTTCTGCAAGGATATAGTCAGGATTAATTTCCCTGATCAATCTTTCCACATAATTGTTATTATAAACACTATCCGTCAAGTGACCACTATGTATCGCCCCTAATACCAAAACCTCGTTTTTTGGTTTTTCTATAGTAGAATTGGCATTGGGAGTGCAAGCCAGAATAAACCCGAAAAAAATTAATATTGCTAACAGCTTGATCGTTTGTGTCATTTCTAGTTTCATAAAGCTTACTGTTTTTATTAAAGGTCTAGAAAAAAAATTCTGTTTTGAAACAATACTGTCATGCCGACCCAGGAGGCAGCTCCGTTATCGGGAAGATCGGAGCTAAGAGCTGAGGACACCAGTGACTCACAACATTCCAATTTATAAAAACAGAAATCCTAAAATCCGTTCAAATCCGTGATCCTAGTTGTTCCCACCACCACCATTATTACAGCCATCTATGAAGGCTTCGAATACAGCTCCGAGCTTGACTTCAAAATCTGCGTTAAGCTCTATAAAATCTACTGCGTCGTAATCTACTACGGCACCAGGTTCTATAGAAATAGGTAGGGTGGTCATAATCCAATCACTGGATTCATAATCTGCCATTCCAGTTTCTATTTGCATAAGTCCATTACTGTTATCTAACAGACTATAGCAAGGTGGTCCCAGAGGTGCTACCGTAGTCATAGCTAGACACCACGTATTAAGTATACCTGTGTCTTGTCCTGCATTATCAGATACAGTTACAGTCCAGACACCGCCGGAGCTTTGACCATCAAATACTGAAAGTGCTTGATTAGGAATAACACTACCACTTATAGCTACGCCAGTATTACAAGTGGTCTCTGCAGGAGCTGTGCCCTCATCGTCGAAGACGGCAGTAATGTCGTTTTGACTACAACCAAAATTGGAAGCAGGAAATCCTGGTCTGTCCAAGATGGTAGCTGTAACGCCGAGGTGTTCTATTGTTATGATAATATCTCCTACATAAGTATGTGAGATGTCTATATCTATATTGAGATCTTGGATAGGATCATTGCCTGTCATAGTTATCGTCGAGCTGACGCCATTAGGGTCGTTGTCAGGGATTGCCACTGCTGGCGTATCACACTGACCAGTCATAGTACAGTTATCTATAGTTACTGGATATGTTTGACTTATCATGTCTGTACCTTGAGCATTAGTAACGACAAGGGTTGCAGTAAGTGTTCCTGTCGAGCCTACACTGACTACTGGATTTGTACTAGTGGAGCTAGTAGGGGATACTCCGGCGCCACTAAAGGTCCACGACCAAGATGTAGGACTACCAGAAGAAGCGTCACTAAGCTCTATACTTCCTGCAGAACAAAAGGTATAGCTAGAGTTGTTTGCTGGAGCAAATCCGGCAACTGGAGAGACTGGAGCTGTGCAGTCATTTCCATTCATTACCATTGCGCCCGTGCCTAGAGGATCTAACCAGCTACTTAGCTGAGCCGTACCGGCATTTCCATTTTGATCCCAGGAATAATTTATCTTTCCATAGGAATCGGAGGCCCCATTATTAGTATTACCACTGCAAGCTGCACCTCCTCCATGAAGTTGTCCGATTATTCTTTGGTTTGTCATGTCGAATAGCGGTGATCCCGAAGAGCCAGGCTCTGTAGTTCCTTGATCCCAGTTAGGCACTACCCAATGTGTTCCTGCAGGACTGCCACCAAAACTTCCAGACTGCAGTGTTGCATTTTCAAAACTTATCTTTTTCACATCTCCTGACGGATGATGAATACCTGCTGCACCTGTAGAAGCACCAGCAGTACGATCCCAGCCCGAATAGTACACATCATAAAAGTTCAGCGGATTTACCGTGAGCTCTAGTAGACAAAAATCTGAATCTACAGCTTTAGCTATTACAGTTGCACCTTGAACAGTCTGATTTGTAGGTCCATCACTGGTAGGTGTGCCAGGACAAGCTGGAGTTGGACTATCATAGTTAAACATGAAAATATCGTTCAGCACATCTCCTGGATTATCATTTGCAAAGCAGTGATTTGCCGAAAGGAAATATGATCTACAATCATCTCCAGTATTATTAATAAGTGCTCCTGTACAAAATCTCGAATTGTTGGCCGTCATAATAAGACCTACAGACTTGATCTGATCCTGCCAGCCATTTCCGATATTACAATTAACATCATTATTGCACTGACCAGAATCTTGGAAAGCCCTCAAGGCACCATTGACCTCAGACCTGATAGATCTGTAACCATGCACTATCCCATCTATAGCAATATTGCCCTCTCCTCTATCAGACTGAGGCTCATAATACTCTACTATGCAGTATTCACCTTTGGTAAAACCTGTTGCAAAACGGTTATTAACTTTATGATTTTGAGAAGTAAATGGACCTAAAACATCCCTTTGGGACTCTGGATAGATATACAATTCTGCTCCTGCTGGAATAGAAAACTGACTATAGTTTATATTGATTGTTTGTGCCTCTGGAGCATAGATTCTGAGCTTCCATACTCTGTCACCATTGGCCAAAGTCGACCAGGCGCCAGAATTATTAAGATCATATTGGACTGCATGGACATAGCCAAATCTGAACAACTCACCACTTTCTTTGTCTTTACGATCTTCAGCAATCAGCCTAGCATAATCGAGAGGTGGTAATTCTACGGTAGAAGGAGTGATGTCAAGTTTTATTTCCAATGTGGGTGGGGATCCCTGCTTGTGTACTGCTTGTCCAGCTAAGGAGATCTGTATAGAGATCGATATTGCTAAGCAAGCCAATACTTTGAATATTCTTGATTTCAAAATACTTGTATTTATATTAACTAAGAGGCAAACCATCAAGGTAGACATTTCGAGGCTAAAAAAGTTGATCTAGGTCCTAAACACCACTTAATCAGGGTTTTTTGCACTTATTCAGTGGTTTTAGGTCCAATATCTCATATCACCTGTCCTGTAAGATTACTCGATTAGGCCAGCCTAACCGGCTCTAATGAATCGGCTTTCTCACTTTATATGTGTTTTGAAAAAATACATGGATTCAGGAGAACGAAGACCAAGGAAGTCTAGATGGCAAGAGTTTCGAAAAATTTATTTACAAATCAAAACTCACTAAGAATAGACAACTACTTTCCTATTACAATTCTTTCTACCACTCGTTGGCCCGAGTCTAGGTCTAGTATTACTAAAAAATAGACCCCTGAGGGGAGTGCCGAGACAGCTAAAAAAAGGGAGCCTATCCTGACTTACAATTAGTCTATTTTCTAGATCGTAAAGACTTACTTTGCTGTCTGGCATTCCGGTTATGTCTATGTGTATTTTGTCAATGGTGGGATTTGGATAGATGTCTATAGTGGCTTTTGCCAGGTTATGTGTGGAAGTAAATATGCCATCACAATTTTCATCTATTGTGTTGTTGTATATTTCTTCAGCATCAGGATTGATCTCAGCATTATTATCATCACAATCATCTGCGAGCAAGAAACCATCTTGGTCCAAATCATCATCCAGTGTTTCTGGATTGCAATCATCATCTTTACCATTGTAAGGGTTTTCTTGCTGGCCTGGATTTACATTGGAATTATTGTCATCACAATCTTCATCAGCTGTAAATCCATCCTTATCTAGATCAAACAATGATTGATCGCAGAAAGATCTTACTTCTGGTATGTATTGTTGTATTTTCATATGTTTGCTTTGAATAGTTAAAAGTTTTTGAATTAGAACATTCTCACGGAATCGATTTGTTTGATATATCGACTTTGTATAAATCACTTTCATAAGCTGAGATTTTTACTTGACGAGATCTACACCTATTGATTCAGAAAAGGTACTGGTTACCAGAAATAGGGAAATTGGCCCAAGTATATAATTTGCCTCTAGAAACAATCAAGTAAACTGATGCAATTGGACAATAATAGAACAGAAATTGAATTTTCGCCTATCATCATAGGAACGATGCGGCTTGGAGATTGGGGAAGCAAGCTTTCTACTGATGAACTCGAAACATTTGTAGATGCCTGTGTGGATTTGGGTTTTAAGGACTTTGATCATGCGGACATCTATGGTCACTATACAGAGGAGGAGAGATTTGGAAGAGTGATAAAAAGGAGACCTGACCTAAAGTCTAAAATCCAGATTACGACCAAGTGTGGTATAAGATTGGAAACACCTAAGAGACCAGGTCATCAAATGAAGTCCTATGATTCTTCCAAAGAACATATCATATGGTCAGCAGAAAACTCACTGAAAGAACTTGGCCTAGATGCACTGGATGTGTTTTTGATTCATCGCCCGGATTATCTTATGGACCCTCATGAGATAGCTGAAGCCTTCGCAAGTTTAAAAACTACAGGTAAAGTCAAAACGTTCGGCGTATCTAATTTTACGACAGCTCAATTTGAATTACTGAATAGTTTTACGCCGTTGGTAACAAATCAACTAGAAATTTCCTTGTTACACAGAAATGCTTTCGATGATGGTACGCTGGATCAGTGCATCCGTCACGGTATAAGACCTACTGCTTGGTCACCATTTGGAGGAGGAGCTATATTCTCAAAGGAGAGTACGCCGGAAATCCAACGTATAAGAAAAGTAGCAACAGCACTAGGCGAAAAACATATCGCAACACTAGATCAAATACTGATTGCATTCTTACTGAAGCACCCTTCTAAGATTGTTCCGATATACGGATCTTCTAAGGTCAGTAGAATAAAATCTATCAAAGGGGCACTGGAGATAGACCTCAGTCGGGAAGATTGGTACCAATTATGGGAAGCGGCCATAGGGAAAGAGGTCGCATAATATTTACTAATAACTATTTTTAAAACATAGTATATATCAAATTCAAAAACATAAATTCGGTCAGAACATCTGAAAGGTGCAGAAGTATCATGGTTTGAGCCTTATGTAATGGTGATGAGTTTCAGGCATGCTATGATATAAAAGTGACTGGTCTAATAAGTAATGTTCTTGATATGAGGTATTACGTTTTTAAGATAGTTGTTCCACACTGCAATTTTATCTTGTAAATATTGATTAACACGATATCGTTATTGGACTAATAAAGAATACTATAATTTGTTGGTTTTCATTTTTAAGTTATGTGCTTTTTTCAATGTATTTAGTTGTACTAATTGTTTTATGAACCTTTTCAAATCTATCGTATATTTCTAAGTTATTTCCATTCCACTTTGATTTTCTGTAGGAATAAGAGCTAGCATAGATTGTAGTAGCATCTTCCAATATCCATTCTTCAATTGTTGAGTCAGCCTTGTTCATAATTCGACATATAATATTTTCTTTTTTAAAGCTCACTGATCGAACAATATTCACCTTTATCTTCTTTGACTTATGTGTCTTTGACACTTTCAATATTTGCTCGAAACCTCTATAAAAATTTGGTGATTTATTTATTGCATTAAGAATTAAATCTGTATCAACTTCATGCTCCTTTGAAATATCTACAATTGATTTTCTAAGAAATTTATTCAGTATATCCAATTGTTGGTTTAGATGTGATTGTAAAAATTCTGAGACTTGATTTTCTTCAACTAAGTGGTGATAATCAATACATTGTCCATAGGACTTTATTTTAACTGGAATTGATGTCGTTTGGAGTTTGTTGCTAAGAAAACCGAATCCACCCAAGGTTACATTTTTAGGAAGGAGGTGATGCAGTAATTCTTCCAAATAATTTGATACTCGATTGAAGGCTATCCAATCCACTTCTTTGAATTTGGTTTTTTCTATTGAGAAAGTTATTCTATTTACATACATAATTAAAACTTACAACTTATAATTGCACATAACTGACACGTATATGAGACATGATGACACATGGGTATGCTTAGCAATTTATCGATTCCGAAATAGTACATAGTTCAGAACAACTTATTATAAATTGCGAATGATACTATGGAACAAACTTCTCAAAGTCATCACCACTTTGCCTATATACACCATCATTATTTGTGCCCAACCAAAGAGTGCCCTTACGATCCTGATATATAGTGATAAGCAACAAATCGTTCTTGCCGTTATTTATTTCCGTGTTACTCAGGGTCTGTCCATCGTAGTGCCAGACGCCACCACCGTAGGTCGTCATCCATAGCTTGCCGTCTTTGTCATTGAGACCTGAATTAAAATAGAGGATTTTGTCTTTGACCATATCGGCGGGTAATTCTGTCGCTTTGAGTTTTTTATAGCCTAGGGATAAGCTGGTATCTATGCGGTACTTGCTGTAGAAATTGCTGAGCCACAGGTAACCCTCTTTGTCTTGTATCATAGATCGGACCCCTGGCACGCGTCCATCTGGAAGAGTAGAGAGCTCTTTCTCGCCTATCCATAAAAAAGTGTTGCCGTCGTAGCAGAAAGCACCAGCCTTTAAAGTACCTATCCAGACATTACCGTCCTTGTCCCTGTCTACCCCATATACAGCGTAGGGGTCATTGCTATCGTTGCTATGTAGATCTAAGGCTGACAGGTCTTGTTCTGGCAACTGCAATTCATGCAACCAGTTGCCATCAAAGCGGTACAATTTATTGCCATTACAACTGAACCATAGATCAGTGGGGTCGTTTTTCCACTGGCTTTCTTCTGGTTTTAGAGTTTGTAGTGTTGTGAATGTTGTACCATCATATCTGCTGACACCTGTAGGTGTTTCTATATAGATGTTCCCCAGGCTGTCTTCTTGGAAACCCCGTGCCTGAAAATGCATCAGACCATCTTCTCTGGTGTATTGCCTTAGTGTCTGTCCTTCATAGCAATAGACCCCTGCACCGTTACTGCCAAACCAATACCTTCCTTTAGTGTCTTGGAATACAGCCCAGATCTGCTTGTAGAGCTCAGATACTACTTTGCCTGATTCTGTGGACCTGCCATCATTGGAGGCGACTGCTGTTTGTTCAGATTGCTTTTTTAGCTGTCCATTGCAAGAAAGCAAGGTGATGGAAATAAGAGTTAGTAAGTATGTTTTGTAAAGTATGTCCATGCTGTACTCTAATATTTGAATTTACTTTTTGCCATAAGAGGTTACGGTGTTTTGTTTTTGAAAATCATGAAAACCTATACCAAGACTTGAAATATGATCTATTAATGCAGTAAGGTTTTCAATTTTTTGTTTTGGAATAATAAACGATTCTCCATTCGAAATCTTCATAAAAAGATGACTGTCTGTTTCATCTACTCTCTCTATCTCATTCAACTTTACTTTTCCTTCCCCTATTCTGTCTTTTGATCTTATTACATCCGCAGCAAATTCCAGTTCTGCAATTATTCCAAATCTGTTTTTATAAACCTCCTTGATATAAGCTTTGTAATGTTGTTTGTATCTCCAATCAAAATATTTCTTAAAAAACAATCCAGCAACAAAGGCATAGAAAACTAAAAGTACCACCATAAATAGCTTGCCGACAAAGAAGAAAAATAAAGCTACAATTATACAACCAATGACAAGGAACTGATGCTGCTTTCGTTTTTTTGCTTGTATTCTCTCGGAGACTGACGAGGCATGTATCTGGTAAGCGAGATAATCATCTTCAGTTAGTTCATATTTAATTTTCATTGTATGAAAATAAGCAGTCACCTGATAAAATCCGAATCTATAATTTTTGTTTATGCGACTTTTTGATGTCTGTTCCTGAAACAAATTGTAAATTGAGATACAAACAAATTTCATGAGTAAAGAAAATAACAGCCAAACACCTGATAAAATCATCAAGACACATATGATGCTGTCTATGGGTGCTGGACTAGTGCCACTACCATTATTAGATGTGATGGCTGTAACTGCCATACAGGTAGATATGCTTAAGCAGCTCTCTTCTCATTACAATATTGCATTTTCTGAGCAAGCAGGCAAGAGTTGGATTTCAGCAATAAGTGGTTCCGTAGTTGCAAGAATGGGTGCCAGCACCTTAAAGGCTGTTCCAGTTATAGGTACTATTTTGGGCAGTGTATCTATGTCGGCTTTGTCAGGCGCAAGCACCTATGCCATCGGTAATGTGTTCAAAGAACATTTTAAAAAAGGTGGAGACCTAAGTGATTTGGATCTAAAGAAAGCCAAGAGTTTTTTCAATAAGAAATTTGACGAAGGCAAGAAAGTTGCTAAAAATTTGGATGATGAACTAGATGAGGTCGTTGACTCAGTTTTCGAAGAGGGTGAAGGAGTTAAGTCTGGGAATGGTAAAAGGACAAAGAGCTTTGTAGAGCAACTGGAGAACCTCTCAAAGATGAAAGACGATGACTTGCTGACACAGGAAGAGTTTGATACCTTAAAGAAGAAAATTATCGATCGCGGCAAGTAAAAGCCACCATCTTACTAAAGAAATGAACCTAAAACCAAACAAGTCCATAAGAAAACATCTACTCATGGCATTTCTATTTTGCCAGTTGCAGTTTACCTCCACAGCTCAGCCATTACAACATGTGGAACCAGCTATGCTAGAAATAGAGACCCAAGCTATCAAATATAAAATGGATGGAAATAAAGAGACTGTAACTGTCAATAATTTTTATGTATCCAAGTATCCAGAATCAAACAAACAATATAAGCAGTACCTAAAGAGTCTTAATGAAGAAGAACGAGCAGCCGCCTTACCTAACTATAATATTTTAAAACAAAGAGGACTCAAAGACAAACAAATCAAATTCATACTGGAAGAATACTTCATATCTGAACAATACTCCAGTTATCCCATCATAGGCCTCAACACCATTCAAATTGTAGAATACTTGCATTGGAAAACAGAGTATGTAGGCAAAAAAGTTCTTAAGGAAAACAACATACATTTTAATCCCGATGAAGACTACATAGATATTTTGAATCACAGCGAAACAGAATCTTCTATTCCTACACAAATAGAGTTTAATCTTATGCTGGAAAGTCATCTTATATCTGCGTATAAGCAATTGAGAAAAGAAAACAAAAAAAAGCGCTGCACAAAGGACAATACGATTTTACGCGATCTAAATATCAGTTCTATAGACTGCTACGATTTGAGAAGTATTTCCAAACTGGATGAATTAATCGTCAGATACAGCTACGGAGAAAAAATCACAAGGGAAGGTAAAAGTTATACCGTCCACGAACTTGAGGAGGGGCAACTTTTTAGATTGTATGGTAAAGTCAAAAAAGATTTAAGTTGTGATGATAAGGCAGAAGGACTTTTGAGACCATTCAGAGTATGGCATATTAAACTGTAAGGAGTATGACTTCCATGAGTAGGCTGACCACAGCAAAGGGTCTCTTCTCTCCTAGGAAGATGAATATATAAGTTCAGAGAATAAATTTAGCTAGACCAAGACGTCTTCCACCCTACCACCGACCTCGAGACCTGCGTTGCGCCCCTTGTCATCTAGGAGATATCTTTTAGCCTTTTTGTCATAGAGCTGGGCATGGATAACGGCTGTCATACTTTCTTCTATTCTGCCATCCATAAAGCCTTGGATAGGGGAGGCCAGTTCAGTGGCAGCTTGGCGTTCTGCCTTTATTTCCAAGCGGTGCTTTCTGTTTTCCATAACGACATGGACAGTGGACTCATCGGCAAAGGACTTGCGTAACTTGGTCAGATTGTAAGTAGTAAATTCTATCAGCCTATCATGTACGAGTACCCCTGCAATAAAACCGACGAAGGAACTACCCAGCCAGGGAATTTTTGCAACGGAGGATTTCATAGAAATGCCTGGAGTGGAAAAGTGATTAGTTTGCATCCAGATATAGCCGCTCGGAAAGGACTTGCCCCAGTCTTTTTCCATATACCCTCTACCTCCCGTAAAATCTATTTCCTCGCCAGCTATAGTAAGTTGACCCTCGATGGTGTGATTCATGCTGAGGATGCCATGATAGCACTGCATGAAAGGCACAAAGGTGAATGGCCCCATGATATTAGGCGAGTACCAACTGTGAGACCAGGGCACCTGATTTTTGAAGCGCAGTGCACCATTGATATCTGGTAGATCCACCTCAAAACCACTCCGCGTAAAATGACTAGCACCTATAGTTACATCATATTTTCCCTTAGTCGGTTTAAATTCTGTAGCGTCAAATTTAAAATATTCTGCCTTGAGCTTTTTACCATCTAGCACTTGTATAAAGGCTTGTTTGTCTCCATTTTCATCCATAGCGATACCCGGAATAAAGGCAAACGCATGGGACTCATCAGCACTGACCAGCTTATGATACCATCCTTCAAAATATCTTTTAGTCTTGCCCCAGCCATGATACTGCTCAGGATTGAATAAAGCTTCTAGACGCGGGATTATGGGCATAAGTTAGGTTTTGTAATTGTCGGATGTTCAATATATGATTGATGTGTAGATAAACAACAAAGAAGGTGGAATTGTGTTTTGGAAAATGTTATGGTTATACTTTTTTAATCCAAAACCCTAGATACTGCGCGATGACCAGATTGTATAAGTATAAAATGTGCAAAAGCGGCTTAAGCTTAGAGTTGCAACTGCTAAGGGTAGAAGTTGTTTCAAGTTAGCACTCTTTTATTTTCCACTGAAATTTCAGAACCCTCCATTAGCATTATGGAATTCGGTTTGATTTGTGAAAGTACTTTAAAGGCAGACCCATATACAGCTCCGAAATCCACTTCTATATTCGAGTGCTCGATTTTGTAAGAGTCCCAGCTTGGATGCTTTACCTCGTACTCAAAGGTCTTTTTGGAATGGACCCTTGTGTAACCCCAATAGTGTTCTGTTGTAAATTCTTCCTCCGAATTGGGCAGTATGGGCCTGGGTTCCTTTTGGGCCTTTACAGCTAGAATATTCTTTCTGTCATTTTTCGTCCATGAGTATTCTATATATTGTGAACTGTCTATAAAGTCCCATTTGTGGTTCATAGGTACTGTTCCGTAGTGCTCCTTATAGATGATATTTGCAACTAAAGTAAGAGCAGACTTAGGCACCAGCTCTTTTATAAATACAACGCCACGTTTCCATTCGTTCTTGTCTTTGTATTTCACATAGAATCTCAGATTGACCTCTTCGAAATTTACATGGAAAGGAATTTTGATACCTAATAATTTAGTATCGCGAAACATAAATCCAACTAGACTTACATAGGTTTTATCATTCCAGTTGTCTAGTTCTGTTTTATAGGGCAGGTATTTGTTTAGAGACTTAGGGTCAATTTCATAATTTGCCAGTATTAGTTTTCGCCATTCTGCTTTTAGGAAACTCATTCTAACTTTATTTAATGACGAGGAATTTCATTTGTTTTGTATGATTATTTATCTCCAGTTATGTCTAGGTAAGTTACGAATTCTAGTGTAGACATTTCTTTCTTAATGGCTCTATGATTATCTATGAAGATTTCATAGCCCTCCGAATGTAAGGCTTTCAGTTTTTCTAGGTTCGGAATCGTTTCATAAGCGATCAGCTCTGTATGGAACATTGTTTCTATAGGATATTTGCAGTTGAACACGACCGCTTTATTGGGCTGGCTTTTATCTATTATTTTCATTTCGCTTATCCAAACTGGACTTCTGTCTCTTACAGAAAAAGGCTTTACTCTTTCTATAGAATACCTAATCGGTAAAGCAATCAGAAGAATTAGAAATAGCTGTTTGGTCTGTTTGTATTTGGTTTTATAGGATCGTAATTCAAAGAAGAATAGGGCAGTCACTATGAATATGGCTGTAGAACAAAATAAAATATAGCCTTGCATTTTTGTTGCCGCTATGGAAAAGAAAAGGTAGGGTACAAGAATCCAACCCAGCAAAATTAGTTTAGTATAATTTCTTTTTACCGTTTGTGAGTGGGTGGTAAATATTAACCAAAGTAATGGAAGATAGATGAGCTCACCAAAAATTACAGGCATTCTGGCAAGGTGAAAATAGAATGGCTTTCCATGCGGACCTAAGGCTTCGAAGAGGTGTTTTTTATTGTACGCATATTCCCAGGCGGCTTCTAAAGGAAAATGGTGTATAATATACAATTGCCAAGGAAGCACGATCAGTGTTACTAATAACACGAAAAGTAACAGCTTTTTGAAAACAGCTTGGAGTCCTCGTTTTTGGTAGTAGTAAATCAACCATATAGGTAAAACGATTAGTGCAGGTAACCACTTGGATAAAATTGCTAGTCCGGTTAAGGTTGCTCCAGCTACTAATGATTTAGTAGAATTTATTTCTACACTGCTAAGCAGGAAGTAAACGGCCATGGTTATCAGAGAATAGAAAAACACATCTATGTGATCAGTTGCCACTCTACCTGCCGTAGATTCTATTATCAATCCATTTATGGAGAACAGAAAGGCAGCGAGTAGGCCTACTTTTTTTGATGATAGTATTCTTCCAATGTGGAAGGTGCCGAAAATAGACAGCGTGCTTAGTATAATGGAAGGCATTCTGAGGGCTATTGTGTTCTTGCCCAAGATCAACATAGATAAAGCGATGGAATATAGTGGTAGAGGTTGTTTGTGCACCCAAATATGATTGCCTGCCCAATCCTTATAGTCATAGTCTAGTAATGGGGTAGTATAAAGCATAGGCTGTAGAGGATATTGGAGCAGGTTTTTAGCTACCAGTGCATGATATCTCTCGTCCCATTCGTGTAGATAGAAATCCAAAGAGGTATATATTCTTAAGATGAGACCTCCCAGAATTATAAACGCTAAGCAAGTATTGTGGCTTTCTTTTCTATAGTTTTTGAAGGCTAGTGCATATAGGGCCACAGCTATTGCAATCGTAATTATACCATAGACTCTGTTTTCCATTTCTCAAATTAGATCTAGGTAAGATAGTAAAATATTTGATCTGGAGAATCAAGCAAGAAGGTCTACAGAATGATTCTTAGTTAGCAGTGAACATGAGGTAAAGTCTGAGTAGAGTGGCTTTGGCTTTCAGCTGCGGTCTAGTATAAGAGATATAAAAAAACGGAAGCCATCCCAGGACAGCTTCCATCTAAGTAAAAGTTTGTTCTGTTAATTACTTCTAACAGATTTCGAGAATAGCTTGTTGTCTACTATGCCTAGTGCATCTCCGACTCTACCTATCATAATGAATGTTGAGATAACGCCATTCAACTCCACTATGTGATTCGGTTAATTCTCTTGGCCAACAACTAGGCAATACTTGTATGGATTACCTGGAACGGAGTTAGGATGAACTTGTGAAATATCAAGATCTGTGCAATTATACAACTAGGAACGTTATAATGACTAGGTCAATGGGACAGGACATGGACGAATAGGTGATTTTACCCTTTATTGAGCAGGCTTTCCAGTTCCTTCATAACCGCTTCAGCCTCTGCTGTCTTCTCATCAGCTTTCTTACGGTCGGTTTTGGACAATACAAACGCTTCCTGCATCAGTTGCTCGTATTTCTTTTTTAACTTATCTGTTGGAGATTTTTTCCAGAACATCCTTTTATTTTCATTGTTATAGACAAAATTTAAACAAGATTTAATTCTAAAGGTTTAACTACTGTTTACTAGCGAATCGTAGCTCTGGACTAACAATTGTTTGATAATACCTTGCTGGAGTATTAAAGTTCCAAACATTAAGCTTTTCGGACAGTTAGATGGTTTATATTTGTCGCAAGAGCTAATAATCTAAGCAGCTTAAATGAAATTTGCCAATGACATAGAGGAGATGGTCTACCTGGGGTTCCAGGAGATAGACGGGGCGAGCTATCAGGAAAAAATTCGGTATTTCGAGAGAAAGAAACCAGCTATAGCCCAGCTAAGCTACCAATTACGTCTAGAGATGTCACTGGAATATGTGGTGGCCCTCTTTGAAGTAGGGGAATATAAGCAATACCTTAAGCACGTAGATCAGCTGCTCGCCAAAGTCATGGATGACAACATCTATAGCGTAGACGGAGATGATATCTATCAGGAGCTACTGTATAGAAAGGCAGCCTCCCTACACAATGTACTGGATTATGAAGGAGCTAATCACATCCTGACAGAGCTGTGCAAGATAGACCCAGATAATGAAGTATATAACCGCACCTTCATAAAGAACAATGCAGATAACCTGAGGCACACTGGCCAAAAGGTAAGAGGAATAATCATAGCTCTCTTTATCCTGGCGGGCCTTATCATTGCTGTAGAACTACTCATCATACGTCCTTTCTATGAAGAACAAGTAGCTGCAACCGAGCTCCTACGCAATGGACTCTTCTTAACTGCTCTAGGTGGAATTATTTTCTATGAGCTAAAGATCCGTTTCTTTTCCTGGCGAAAACACAAGAACTTACTAAAAAGCTAACCACCTTGTCATTTACCAGAAAGCATAAGTACAAAAGCATGCGGGAGAAAAACCGTTCGCATAAAAGAAATTTCAAAGCCATAGTGATCTTCATAACACTAGCTTCACTCGTCTATGTAATCATGAAAAGAGTCCAGATCAAAGATTATCTGATGACTTATTTTATGTGAAATGATTGATTAGATAATTAACTCTCATCTAATATCTATCATAACTCATTTCTCTCTAAAGAATATACCCCTCCACTCCCATTCCTCCACTTTCCACACATACCATCCATAAGCCACTATCAACACGATACTAAGTAAGTACTGAATTCCTTGCACTAACTGCTGCCTCATAAAGTAAGTGAGCACCAGTATCCCAGTAATAACACAGAGGTCTACACATATCTTTCGGACAGGATATGGAATAGGATACTTGGCTTGACCTAAGAGATAGCCTGCGATGACCATGACAAAGTAGCTTGCCAGCGTTGCCCAGGCGGAAGCAGCAGGACCTATATGCTTGAGGAACAGGATGCTGATGACCAGGGTAATAAGCATACCGATAAGGGAAAGGAGCGCCCCGTACCAGGTGTTATCAGAGAGCTTATACCAGATAGAGACATTGTAATAGATGCCTAGAAACAGATAAGCCATAAGCAGGATGGGCAATAAATGAAGGTCTTCCCAGAAGCTGCGAGGTCCCATTATTTTATACAGATCTAGACCTAGGTACATTGCTATAACTATCATACCTCCTACTAGTACAAATAGGCGGCAGATTTTTCCATAGACCTTGGTTCTGTCTTCTTCTGACGAATTATTAAAGAAAAATGGCTCTGCGGCATAGTTAAAGGCCGTAGTAAACATTACGAAGAGCCCTGCTATTTTTCTGGCAAATTCGTAGACGCCTGCTTCTCCTAAGTTTTCTACATGATTGCCACCGAGGAAACGTTCTTGTAATGGAACCCCAAAGAGTTGTATCACACCGTTAGCCATACCTACCAGAACGAGAGGAAAGATATAATAGACCATTTTTTTCAATAATGGCTTTT
>CAZKXO010000049.1:0-16146 GCA_964556525.1 uncultured Saprospiraceae bacterium | reverse complement strand
CTATCTTATTGAATGTGAAATAGATAGACAAAGATATTCCATCATTTGAGATGTAAGTAATGATTAACTAAGCAATTACAGATTACGAAAATTTGTAATATATACTTTGGTATTAATGAAATGTTTATATATTTGCATAAAGACTAATGTGTCCAACGTATGCGTGGACCTCATTATTCTTGTTTTATTTGACCGAAAACCGCATTTACCCACCCACCCACAAACAGTAGCTGTATAGCTAGATGGCTATGCTGTATTTATTACTGTAAGAATTTTACACAAAAAGGTCAAATGAGAAATTCATTTAGTGCTCAACTATGGGGTATGTATGCGTTTACCCTATTCCTTTTATTATTTCAGACCATTGATATGACCGCCCAATGTGCTTCAGGCACAGTTGCTGGTACAGTCTATATGGATGCTAATAATAATGGGACATCCGAATCTAGCGAAACAGGTAACATAGGGACACAAGTCCGAATCTATGATGCCAGTGGAAACTGGGTAGGACAAGCTGTTACCGATTCCAACGGTGACTTTCTAATCTCTAATCTACAAGATGGAGAAAATTACAGACTACAATATAATGTTGGAAGTAGTTATCAAGTTTCGAATCTCGGTGCCGATAATAGTGGCGATATTCAATTTGTAACAGCTCCACATTGTAATGCTGATCTGGGATTGATATCGGATGCGGGGACTTGTGATCCTAGTAGTGACATCTTTGTAGCTTGTTTTGTTAACGGACTAGGTGCTAATAGTCCTAGCCAAGAAACAATTATCGGCATATCCAATAGTTTTAATGCGACCTCACCAGTCAATGTCATCGCTACACAGCGAGAAACAGGGTCTATATGGGGAGTTGTATATAATGATAATACAGGAGAACTCTTCTCTTCAGCCTTTGTAAAACAGCATGCTTCTCTAGGCAGCGGTGGCCTTGGAGCTATATATAGGACAGATGTTTCTGGACCTTCTACCACAATGTTTGCTGACCTTTCTAACTTAGGAGTTAATGTAGGTAGTCTGACTACTACCAATCCAGCAAACTGTAATTACGGTAATCAAGTAGGAAAAATCGGACTTGGAGGAATGACAAGTAACCCTTCCGGTACTATATTATATGTTGCAAATCTTTTTGATAACTCTATAGTTGAGTTTAGTTCAATTAATCCGACGGCAGCAACTACATCTTCATATCAGGTTCCAAACCCTGGCTGCTCTAACGGCGACTACAGAATCTTTGGAATGAAGTACTATGGATCATCAGTGTATGTTGGGGTGACATGTACTGGAGAAACAAATGAAGATGAAAACCAGACAAGTATCCACGTATACGAAATGAATACAAACTCTGGTGGATTCAATCTTGTATTTAGTTCTAATTACTCCTATGGGCACTGGAGTGACAGTAATATTGATGCAAGAATCACTATGCAATGGTTGACTGATATAGATTTTACAAGCAGTGGCCAAATGATATTGGCACTATCTGATAGAATAGGTCATTCTTTCTGCAACGCAAGTTCTTCTAGAATAGATGACCAGTTTGGGGATATATTAATTGCAGAAAATGTCAATGATACATGGGTCTTAGAAAGTAATGGATCTACTGCTACTTTATCTGGAACTGGTGTCAATAATGGAGAAGGGCCTGGTGGAGGAGAATTTTTTGGATCAGATTTCTTCCCGGGAAACCCTTCGGATCACCCTGAGATAGCCTTGGGGTCGGTATATGTAAGACCAGGGTCTGATGAAGTTATTTCTACAGTATTTGATCCAGCTTTGTCAGCATATTCTGGAGGCCTTCATAGATATAGTACTATTAACGGTACTAAAGTAGGCAGTAGAGAACTTTACAACCAGAACATTGCAGAGTATTTCGGAAAGGCTACAGGGTTTGGAGATGTGGATGCGGGATGTGGACCTGTTTCACCTCAGATAGGGAATTATGTATGGATAGATATGAACTGCGATGGATTACAAGATGCAGGAGAGCCAGCACTCAGTTTTGCAGAAGTTAATTTATATGATTCAAATTGTAATTTGGTCAGTACAACAAATACTGATGCAAACGGCAACTATAGCTTTAACTCTGGAATTACGGTAGGAGCTCAGTATTTCGTGGCTCTTGCACCTGATGCATACTCAGGAGCTTTTGCTACTTATGATTTCAATAATGTAGTATATACACCGACTATAGGATCTGGAGATGTGTATTTAGGTTCTGACTTGACAATAGGACAATATTGCTCTTCATTGGATGGATTACCTATTGTTTCAGTTATTCCTAACGGTAGCAATAACATATCTTTTGATATAGGTCTTAAGCCATCTACTAATTTTGACCTTGCACTAAGGAAGACTAACACCACCCCAGAAAACAGCAGATTTGGTGATATAATAGATTTTGAGATTGAAGTTTTTAATCAAGGATCTATAGCTGCTACAAATTTTGAAATAGTAGATTACCTTACTCCTGCATACGAGTTTGATGCTGATCTAAATATTGGCTGGACAGAAGCTAGTGGAATAGCAAGAAGATCAGTTAATACAGTTTTACTTCCAGGCCAATCGTATACAGAAACAATCCGTCTACGACTTACAGGGTCTGGCAACTTAGACGACTTAGTAAATTATGCTGAAATAAGTCAGACCGTAGATGCAAATGGAGGTGTCAATTCTGATATAGATTCTACTCCAGATGATAACAGAAATAATGACAATGGCGGAATCGCCTCAGGTCCTACTGATGACCTTATTTCTGATTCAGGAACTACAGACGAAGACGATCATGACCCAGCAACGGTATACTTCTTTGATTTAGCACTAAGTAAAATAATCAGATCTGACCGCATTTATAATATCGGTGAGTCTGTCACTTTTGATATAAACATTATTAATCAAGGTAATGTAGATGCATTAAATTTTCAGATAGTGGATAACTATCCTGATGGCCTAAGTTTTGATGCTTCACAAAATCCGAATTGGATTGTAGAAGGTCCAGATATGGTATCTTATACACATACTCAGACCCTAGCAGTAGGGCAGTCAGTATCTATACCTATTCACTTTACTATAATTGATGTGGGAACTGAAACAGAGCTGATGAACTACGCTGAAATTTCTGATTTTACTTCAGCTATTCCAGAAGTTACAACTGACTTTGATTCTCAGCCAGATAACAATATGTTCAATGATGTAGGTGGTGAGCCTAATCAAGCAACAGATAATATGATAGACGATAATGGAATCATTGATGAAGATGATCAAGATCCTGCATCGGTCAGCATTAGAGCAATTGATTTAGCATTAATTAAGACTGTAGATCAGAATACGTTTGATCTTGGGGATAATGTTACGTTTACCATTGAAGTACACAATCAGGGAACAGCACATATCGGTCGTATAGAGTTGATAGACTTTCTTCCTCCAAACATGACTGTATTGGATCAAGCTTGGACAGTCAGTTCAGATGGCACCACTGCTAGTAAAGTAGTAGATTTTCTTTCAGGTTTAGCTCCAGGAGAAATCTACACAGATTACATAGAACTGCAGATTGATGAAGATGCTCCTAGAGGGGCTTTTATTAATGTAGCTGAAATAAGCAGGATTTATGATCTTCAGAGAAATGATGTAGGAGATGCAGATATAGATTCTAGTCCTGATGATGTAAGAGGCAATGACGCTGGTGGACAGCCAGTTACTGCTATGGATGATTACTTATTAGGGAATGGTCTGGATGATGAGGATGACTCTGATCCTGCAATAATTTTTGTACCTACAATAGAATTGACTGAATCTTGTGTTTGTGCCAATAATGCTACAAATGAGCACAACGGACAATTTAGAGAAGAAGTAACTATAACTTCACTGTCAGGCCAGACTTGGTTTTTGGACTTTGAGTTTGACTTTTTTGATAGAGCTTCATTGCCAGGTGTTCCTATAAGTTATCCTACTGGATCTACAGGGGTTACATTTACAGAATTGCCGAATGGTGATGGAACCAGTAACTATATACTAAGAGGAAAAAGTGTTGATGGTACACCATTTACCTTAAGAGCAACAAACGGTCAAGTATTCTTGTCTATAACAGGTCAAGAATGTGAATATAACTCTCCACTTGTTACAGGAGATGGACTTGGAGCCGTCTGCGCAAATAGTACACAAACATATAATGTAGATACAAGCAATCCTATCTTTGATGACTGTGTCGGATATAGCTGGTTTATCTCTGGTGGAATTGGCGGTGGAACAATTGTCAATCTTCCTGGAACCAATGCTACTGGATCTGGAACAGGAATGACAGGTTCTGGAACAGGTGCTTTTAATTCAATTACAATAGAGTGGGGTACAGATCCTGGTCCGCATGAATTGGTTCTAATACCACACTGTCCTAATGACTGTGTCGCTCCAGTTGCACTTCAGGTAGAAGTAGGAACAGATGACTCGGCTTTGGCCTGTAATCACGAACTAAATGTTTCATTAGGTGATGGTTGTAAATCTGTACTAGGTCCAGAAGATATCCTTACTAGTGAGATTGCAGATAATGTCGCTTACCAACTTATCCTTACAGATACTTACGGAAACACTATTCAAGGTAACCAGATATCAGATGAACACTTGTTTACAACAATTACTGCCAAAGTGATGAATCCTTGTTCTGGTAATTCTTGTTGGGCAAATATTAATGTAGAAGATAAATTAGCACCAAGGATACAATGTGATGATATAGAAGTACCATGTCACCTAGTTCATAACTATGTGCCATTAGTAACAGATAATTGTTCTACGGCAGAGTTTAGATTGACTTTTGAGTCTACTACTCCATTGCCTTGTGGGTCTCCATATATCCAGCAGGTCTTCAGAACTTATGTAGCAGAAGATGGATTTGGTAATGTGTCAGCACCTTGTACACAACAGATTAATGTATTACCTATTGACTTAGATGCGATAGTAGTACCCATGAATTTTACAGTTGTAGAGGACAATGCATTAAGTTGCTTAGGTCTGGAATTAGATGAATTTGGAAATCCATCTCCTAGTGTCACTGGGGTACCTACAATTGATGGCAATCCTATCTTTCCAGTCACTGACTTGTATTGTAATATAGGTGTGGATTATAGAGATGTTGTTGTTGCAGACTTTGGTTGTTCTAGAAAAATAATGAGAACATGGACAGTTTATGATGGTTGTAATGACCCTTTCAGACCTGTTCAAACTATAGAGATTGCAGATATAAGAGCACCATGGGTGAACTGTCCTGCTAACGTAACTATAAACACAGATGGAAGTCCTGGTTGTGATGCAGAATATACTCTAGGTATTCCTGAGATTTCTGATGATTGTACAACTGACGGTTTTATAATAGACGTCAACTTTGCTGGTGGATTTATTCAAAACCTCACCGAGCCAAGAACAGTGGTTCTTTCTGCAGCTGATGATACAGAGATCACATACAATATATATGACGAATGTGAAAACAGAACTACTTGTACTTTTAATGTAACTGTTGCTGATAATGTTACACCGACTGCGGTTTGTGACCAAAATTCAGTGGTGTCTCTCAGATTAGATGGAACTGCAAAAGCATTCCCTCAGACCTTTGATGATGGCAGTTTCGATGACTGTGCTTTGCTAAAAACACTGGTTAGAAGAATAGATAGCAATTGTGGTTGTGACAGACCTCGATATAATGATATGACTTTCTTAGGAGAAAGAAATGGTAGGTATTATTACTTGTCTGATGCATACAGATCTTGTCTGCAAGCCTTTTCATTGTCAACGGCTCGTGGAGGGGCACTCTTAACTCTGGAATCAGAAGGAGAGCATGATTGGGTATTCCAACAAGTAAGTGCATATGTTCCTGATGAAAATTACTTTATAGGTCTCAGTGATAAAAACGAAACAGGAGAATTTACTTGGGCAAATCATGCGACCCCAGTATTTGACAGATGGGCCGACAGCAATCCTAATTCTAACGGCGAATGTGTAGTTGTAAATGGTGCTGGATCGTGGGAAGTGATAGGTGATATGAGAGCTAGATATGTAATGGAAATTTCCAATCCATGTGCATTCAGTGACGAAGTCGCCTTCTGTTGTGCAGATGTAGGATCAGAAGCTACAGTGGTGCTGAGAGCTATAGATTATTTTGGAGGATTTAATGACTGTGTGGTGAATGTAGAAGTACAAGATAAAGTGCCGCCAGTACTTACTTGTCCGGCTAATGTTGTACTAGATTGTGCGGATACGGTAGATGCATCTAACTTGGACAGCTTTGGTATGGCAACAGCAAGTGATAGTTGTGTTGCAAGTATAACAGTAGATGTTATAGATGAAAGATCTCAGTGTGGAACAGGACAGTTGATTAGAAGATTTACTGCATCTGATAATAGTGGAATGAGCACCTGTGATCAACTTATAAACTTTGAGAATAATGCACCGTTTGATTTTGCAACAGTGATCAGACCAGCAGATTTTGATACAAACTTGGGTTGTAATTTTGGAGCGCTGCATCCAGATAATCTACCGGTAGAAAATGCTTATCCGATATTCCTGACTGATGCTTGTGATATAGTAGAAGCAACATTCGAAGATCAGGTGTTCTCATTTGCAGGTCCGGAAGTAGATGCATGTCTGAAGATACTTAGAAAATGGACCGTAGTAGATTGGTGTCAGACCGATGCAAATGGACAACCGTTGACTAGTCAGTTTGACCAAACTATACAGGTTATCAATACTGATGGGCCAGTAATAAACGATGGAGATTGTGAGCCTATTTCAGTAGAAACTCTGGAATGCGACCTAGGTCAGGTAACTTTTACAGTAGAAGCGACTGATGACTGTACACCGTCTGATCAAATGCAAAATTGTCTTCAGATAGATTTTGATAGCGATGGCACTTTCGATTTTGAAGATTGCTTGAATTCTAGTGTCGTTTCTTTCGATAATAAATTGCCTGTAGGTGTGCATACAGCATTGATTAGTTTCTCTGATCTTTGTGGTAATACAACTACTTGTAGTAAAGAGATTACAGTCAAAAGTCTTGCGCCACCTATTGCATACTGTAAGTCAGGCATAAGTGTAGCTTTGGAGCCATGGGACCTTGATGGTGATGGCATTCCTGATAACGAGCTGGCATGTATCTTCCCTGAGATGATAGATGTTAATTCAGAGCACCCATGTGGTCATAACTTTGGCCTAAGTTTCTGTAATAATGATCCGACAAACAAAATAACTTTTGATTGTACGGACTTAGGTGATCAGATTGTAACACTTTGTGTGATAGATGAATTTGGAAATTCTGCTTCTTGTCAGACTACAGTAGAAGTCCAGGATAATAATGATGGCAGTTTCTGCCCAGAATTTGACTTAGCTATCATCAAGGAAGCGGTAGGATTGGATAACGAATATAGTGCAGGAGATACCGTACAGTTTAGAATCACAGTATTTAATCAAGGTAATATAGAAGCTATAAATACTGTCTTGACAGATTATCTACCAGTAGGCTTTAATTTTGACCCATCGCTTAATTCAGGGTGGTCAGGACCAGATGCCAATGGGGATATCATTACTACGATACCTTCAATATCTGCAAATCCATTTGGAACACCTGGTGTATCTGCCTTCGTAACATTGAATCTATTTTTAGTGATAGATCCAGCAACAATGGAAACTTGCTTGTTTAATGAAGTAGAGATATCAGCTTCTGGTAATCCAGCGTTCCCTGAGAATTCAGATTTGGATAGTAACGCTGATAACATCCAGGGTAATGATACTGTAAGAGATAATGTCTTGGATGAGGATGGCTTAGCAAATGTGAATAATGATGAAGACGATCATGATATAGCTAAGATTAATATCTTCCAGAATTACGATTTAGCATTGACCAAGGAAATCTCTAACGGATTTGCTGGACCGTATAGTCCTGGTGATGATGTAGCATATACAATTACAATAGAGAATCAAGGTACTTTAGATGCAACGACTGTTGATATTCAGGATGACATTCCAGCAGGTCTTGTTCTAAATGATGCTAATTGGTCTGTGATTGGCAGCAATGCAACATTGAATAATAGTATACCATTTATTGGAGCTGGACAGTCAGCATCTGTGACTATTAACTTTACTATATCAGAAACCTTTATGGATGACTTTATCGTAAACAATGCGCAGATTATAGATAGAGATGGCTCTGATCCAATGGATATAGATAGTAATACCGGTACTGATCAGACTATAGATGAAGATGGTGATGGTAATGGAGATGATGATGATGAGGATTCTACGATGATTACACTTAGACAGGTATTTGATTTGGCCTTGACTAAAGAAATTACTCCAGGTAGTCCTGTGATGTTCCAGACTGGTGATATTGTACCATTTACAATTACTGTCACTAACCAAGGAACCTTAACAGCTAATAATGTAGAGATTACGGATTATGTCAGACAAAATCTAATCTTTAATCAGTCGATAGGATCAGGAGTAAACAATGCCTGGTCTGCAGGACCCAATCCAACTATTGCAGTAGGAACAATTACTCCAGGAGATGCTGTCTCAGTCCAAATAGAAATGATGATAGATCCTAACTTCACTGGAGCAGTGTTACTTAATGATGCAGAGATAACGAGAGCTGAAAACAATTTAGGTTTGCCAGATGAAGATAGTTCTCCAAATGATAACAGTAATACACCATCAGAAACAGGCACTGATAACGATATAGATGATGATGGAGTTGGTACACCTGGTATGGCAGATAATCCATTAGATAGTGATGATTATGATCCAGCTGAAATAGCCATAGAATGTACACTGGAGCCTATATGTAGTGTTGTTTCTAATATAGAGGTGCTTCTTGGTGCCGACGGAACAGCAACTATAGTAGCTGAGGATATAGATAATGGTTCTGTAGCAAGATGTGATGGACTTTCACATACTTTGATGCTCAGTCAATCTACTTTTAATTGTGCTGATAAGACTAATGGCGTACAAGTATCTGTAGTCGTAATGGATGAAAGAGGTAATCAAAGTAACAATCCTAATTGTATAACTCAGGTTACTGTACGTGATGAGATAGACCCTGAGTTAGAATGTAATAACATAACAACTACACTGGATGCAAATGGAGTGCCGATAATTAATCTTGCTGATGTTGTTCAGTCTTCTTCGGATAATTGTGGTGTAGCAGATACACAATTTACTCCTGCAGCTACAATTGATATTTGTGCACCGAATATTGGAGTGGTGACAGTGACAGACGTTTGTGGAAATACAGCAAGCTGTAATTTTGAGTACAGTCTAGAGCAATCAGGTCCAGCTTATACACCGAATTGCTCAGTGTTATCCACCTTGACTGTACAATTGGATGGCGATGGCTTGGCTTCTATTGAGGCTGCAGATGTAGATAATGGTTCTGGCCCTGCTTGTCCTGGAACATCTGTGGTAGTTACTTTAAGTCAAGAGAACTTCACTTGTGACGATATAGCTAATGGTGTTCTGGTACAGGCTACTGTAACAGACGAATTTGGAAATGTTGCTAACGACCCTACTTGTGTAGTACAAGTAACAATACAAGACAATATTGATCCATTTGTAACTTGTCAAGATATAGTCACTACTCTAGATGTTAATGGTGTACCAAATATAGATTTGAATGATGTTGTTGTTACATCTGGAGATAATTGTTTTATAGTAAATACCGAATTGACCACTGCACAAACGATTGATATATGTGGTGGGAATGCAGGTGCAGTTACCTTTACTGACCAGTCTGGTAATACAGGAAGTTGTCAGTTCTTATTTACTCTAGAGCAGGAAGGGCCAGCTTATACGCCGACTTGTTCTATAGCATCTGCAGTAACTGTTACTTTGGATGGAACAGGTGCAGGCTCTATAACAGGAATGCAAATAGATGCAGGATCTGCACCAACATGTCCAGGAACAGAAATTGCAATTACCTTAAGTCAGACCGACTTTAGTTGTGCAGACAAAGGAACTGTAACTGTATTTGCAACAGTTGTAGATGAGTTTGGCAATTCTACGATGGCCAATGATCCAAATTGTGCAGTAGAAGTAACGGTAATTGATGACATGGATCCGTTTATAACTTGTCAAGGAATTACCACAGACTTGGATGCCAATGAGGATCCTATTATCAATACTGCTGATGTAATTTTGACTCAAGGTGATAACTGTGAGATAGTCAATACTGAATTGATTCCACCTTTGGATTTAGATATCTGTGAGGTGAATGTTGCAACTATCATTGTTACTGACCAGTGTGGCAATACAGGTAGTTGTACTTTCGATGTGTCAATAAATGACGATCCACCTGTGGCTATATGTGTTGACGATTTTGACTTGTGCCTAAATGGTGCAGGTGTGGCTTCACTTACTGCAGCGGATATAGATAATGGCTCAACGGATGATTGTGATATATCGCAACTAGCTATTAATCAAATGAATTTCACCTGTGACAATGTTGGTCCTAATACGATAATGTTATCAGTGTTTGATAATAATGCTATACCATTGACTGATCAGTGCATAACTGTAGTAACCATCGTAGATAAGACTGCTCCTCAGGCGAGATGCCAGAATATAACTGTAGAAGTGGATGGTAATGGAGAAGCCGTTATATCTGCTATGCAAATAGATAATGGAAGTAATGATGCTTGTGGACTTGCAAATAATCCATTTGTTGTTTCTGCAAATACATTTAATTGCTTAAATAAAGGGCAAACGAACTCTGTTGTACTAACGGTTACGGACGCCAATGACAATACCGCAACATGCAGCGCAACTGTAAATGTTATAGATGTTACACCTCCTGTCGTGACCTGTAGAACTAGAAGAGTTTTAGATCTTGATGAAAATGGTGATGCAATTATAGAGCCGAACTTCGTCGTTCTAAGCTCAAGTGATAATTGTAATACAGTTAATACTGCTCTTGATATCAGTACCTTTAATTGCCTGGATAAAGGCGATGTGATAGTTACGATAACAGCTTCAGACATTAGTGGAAATACTGCGACCTGTCAAACTGAGGTGGTTGTAAGAGATAGAATTGCTCCTACTTGTACCTTACTGGCTGGTCAAGTATTCAATGTAGTAGGAGACCCTCCTGTTGTGACTGTAGAAATTGCAGATATTCTTGAAACCTTTGAAGATAACTGTGCAACTGCACCTTCTAATGTTGTAATTAATCCTAATAACTTTACTTGTGCTGACTTAGGTAACAACACAGTAAATGTTACGATGGATGACGGTTGTGGAAATGTGACTACTTGTAGTACGGTAATAACTGTTCAGGACGTTAATCAGCCTACCTGTGAGGTGATTCCTGATGTAACACTAGACTTAGGTGCGAATGGCATGGTGACTATTTTACCAGAAGACATTAATATTAGTAGTACTGCAGGTTGTGATCCGAATGCAAGCTTGATAGTCTCTCCTAATAGTCTTGCTTGCAATCAGATTCCACTTAGTCCTATAGTTGTTACACTTACAGTAACTGCAAGTAATGGACAAAGTGCTCAATGTCAGTCTAATGTGTCTGTAGTGGACCCACTAAATCCTACGGTGACTTGTAGAAATAACCTGACGGTGATGTTAGGTGCAAATGGAACAGCGAGCATAATGGAAGATGATGTTATTACCTCTTCTTCAGATAACTGTAGTATAGAATCTAGTGTATTAGATATAAGCAGTTTCGATTGTAGTCAAAAGCCAGGACCTGTGGTGGTTACTGCTACTGTATCAGATCCAAGTGGCAACACTGCTACTTGTACAACGAATGTTAATTTACAGGATAACATAGCACCAGTATGTACCTTGTTCCCGAACTTGAATTTCGATCTGATAGGTACACCTCCAGAAGTGAATCTGAATGTAGCTGATGTACTTGATAGCTTTACAGACAATTGCGACAGTAGTCCAGCTAGTAGCTCTATAGCTCCTAATTTCTTCGATTGTAATTCAATAGGAGCTCAAGTAGTTGTAGTTACTGTTTCTGATGTATGTGGTAACAGTAGTACTTGTGAGACTACTATTAATATTGCTGATACAAGTATTCCTACTTGTCTTGCTCAAGATTTCACAGCATGTCTAGACATTATGGGAATGTTTACGGTGTTGCCGGAAGATATCGATGCTGGTAGTAATGCTGGATGTGGTACAAATGTAATTCTTGAACTATCTCAATCAAGTTTTGATTGTGGTGACTTAGGAAACAATACAGTTGTACTTACGGTAACTACTACTGGTGGAAATAGTGCCACTTGTTCTGCTGTAGTTTCAGTTGAGGATAAGTTGGCTCCTGTAATTACTTGTCCTGCGGATGTTACAGTAGATTGTGGAAATCCACTCCTCAATAATCTAAGTAATTTTGGAGTTGCAACAGCTACAGATAACTGTCCTAATACACTTTCTAATATTTCTTCGAATAATATAACCAATACGAATTCTTGTGGTCTTGGGAATATTACTAGAGTATTCTTAGTAAGTGATAACAATAACACAGTTTCATGTAGCCAAATGGTACAGATAGATCAGATACCACCATTTACCATGGCAAATATCATTTGTCCACCAGATGCAACTCTTGATGGCTGTGTAGATCTAGGAAACATATTTGCAGGCAGCCCTATTATTGATCTTTCAGGCTCGCCTTGTGTAGACATCAGCATAGATTCTATGCTTGTAGATATTTCTCCACAGACAACAGGTTCTTGTGTTGATACATTTGAGAAGACGTGGACGATATTGGACAATTGTACAAATAATACTTTTACTTGTGTCCAGACTATCATATTGGATGATGGCACAGGACCAGAAATCACATGTCAGGATGTCGTGGTTAACCTACCACCTAATACTCCTAATTGTGAGATCTTCGTAAATCTGCCAGTTACTATAATAGATACTTGTAGTACCAATATTACGGCCTCTAATAATTCTCCATTTGCTAATAACATGAATAGTGGAAATGCCGCTGGTGTATATCCAGGGGGACAAACCATAGTCACTGTTACAGCAGAAGATAATTGTGGAAATATTAGTGAATGTACTTATTCGGTTACGGTTGCTGATCTGAATGCGACGATACTATCTTGTAAGAAGGTTATTGAGACCATACAACCAGCTAATCCACCAGCGTTCCCTATGCCATTTGGTATAGTGGATACATCTCAAGCTTGTGTTGCCATTTCCTCGTCATGTCCACCTAATATATACACCTTGTCCTTTGATTCATTGGATAACAGTATAACAACCATCCTGGTAGATTGTGATGATGCAGCCAATCCTGGAGGAATTGTTCCAGGTGGATATACAGTGTATCTATGGGCAGGAAATACTTTATTGGATAGTTGTTCTAACTTCTTACAAGTACTTGACGGTGCAGGACATTGTGTATCACCTCGTGCTGGAAGCATAGCAGGAACAGTATATACTGAAGATGATATCTATTTGCCTGAGGTTACGGTCAACCTGGAAGGAAGTGAGAGACTTGGCTATATGACAGATACGGATGGGGTCTATGCCTTTAATAACATTGACTATGGACGAAGTTATCGTGTAGTTCCGGAAAAGGATCAAGACTATCTGAATGGGGTATCTACATTGGATCTAGTCCAGATTCAGAGACATGTCCTTGGATTGGAAACTCTAAATTCTCCATACAAGATTATTGCAGCTGATATAAATGCATCAGGTGAAGTAAATGGTCTAGATTTAGTAGAACTTAGAAAACTGATCTTAGGCCTTTACAACGAACTCCCAGACAATACATCTTGGAGAATGGTGGACGCTGCACATGAATTCTTTGATCCTACTAACCCGTTCTTTGAGACTTTACCAGAGAATTATTTAGTTAGAGAACTAGTAGAAGATATGGAAATTGACTTCATAGGTGTGAAAGTCGGTGATGTTAATTTATCTGCCATCGTCAATGGTAAACGTAAAGTGAGTAAGAGAAGTAGAGATGCTGTGAGTCTAGAAGTAGCTGAGCAATATTATCCAGAAGGATCAATTGTAGATATTCCGATTAATGTGGAAGTTCTCAATCAGATAGAAGGATATCAGTACACCTTATTAGTTGATAATTCAGTAGCAGAGCTTCTTTCTATACAGTCTGACATCAAAGACTTTTCAGAAGGCAACATGAATCTTTCAACTGCCGAACAAGGATTTGTAAATATCAGTTGGAATACTCTTAGTGGTCTTCCAAAAACTGATAACACTGAAATGCTAAGTATCACAGTAAGAATGAAAGCTGAGGCTTATACAAGTGAGTTTATCAGTATAGATAAGCTTGGATTAGCTGCTGAAGCTTACATTGATGATGTTATTCATAGTTTGAGTTTTGACTATGTTGAGGACGAAGAGTTCGCAAATGTGAGTCTTTCTCAGAACAGTCCAAACCCTTGGACAGAGTCTACACAGATAGAATACTACTTGCCTCAAGCTCAGTCTGTTAGTCTACAGATTTATGATGTGGATGGTAAGCTAGTATACATACATAATGAAGAAGGCTCTCAAGGCACTAACTTCCATACACTAAGAAAAGAAGACTTCCACACAGGGGGCATATACTACTACGAACTTCAGGTCGGTGAAACAAGACTGTCCCAGAAGATGATACTAATGAAGTAAGAACTTACTACTCGAGGAACAGTACTTATATTGTTCCTTGAGTTTTTCTATATTATTTAATCACATAAATGTTTTGCAATACTATGTTGAATTTCCTTTTATACCCAGACATAATCAATGATTACACAGAATTAAATATTAGATAGAGGCCATCCCATAAGCTTAATTGTAATTTCTATTAGTTATTTGGATAATGATGTTTCTATCGTGAGATTTTAACAGAATTATAAAATCCTCAAAAGCCAAAATGTATATTTTGGCTTTTGTTTTTTCAATTTACTTTATTATGAGATACCTAGTTCTTGTAGCAGCTTGCTTGATTTTATTTAACAGTTGTAAGTCCTCTAAAACTTTATCAAAAGTAGAGGAACATAGAGGAGAAGTATTTGTCATGCCTAATTTAAAATCTACTTTGAATTTACACTACAGACTCAATAAGCAATCTCTTAAAGACACATTTAATGTAATCATCGACCAATATTTGGCTGACGATATGAAGTTGTCTGCTATGGAGATGGATGTCAACATAAAAAAAGCAAATGAGGCAATAATGGAATTTTCTGATAGAAGAGTCCTGACAAAACTGCCACTGGAAATAAATATTTCTAAGAATTCCATTTTCAAAGAGTTAAAAGCTAACGGAACTCTGGATCTTAATTTTGTTACTTTGATGGATATAGACTCCAGTTGGAATTTGGTGACCAAGACCACCTTGGAGCATTACGAATGGATCAAGGAACCTAATTTGTCTTTAGGTGTTTTTACGATTCCAGTAGGCAAACTCGCCAATATTATAATTGACAAAAGTAAGAGTCAATTGGAAAAGCAAATAGACTTAAGTGTAAATGAGCATCTTTCAGTAAGAGATAAAGTGCTGGAATTAATAAAGCATCTCGAAGAACCTATTCAGGTTGACACCTTGCTTAATTCTTGGGTAACTCTTGTACCCGAGTATGTCCACATGTCCGAGATTTTAAATACTGAGAAATGGACAGAAGGAAACGTCACAGTTCAGGGTACAACTAGAATATCAGATCAGAAACCTCAGTATATAGGATCATTGCAGCTGCCAGAGTTTCATTGGCAAAATGAACTAGATAAAAGTTCTCACTTAAACTTTGTTTTGGATATAGGATTCAGTCGAGTCAATGATTATCTCAATGCCAATTATCGAGGAAGGGAATTCAGTGCTGACGGAAAAAGTGTTACACTTAATAGTATACACCTTTCGAGCAGAGGAGATAAATTACTCACTGTTGCCAATGTTTCAGGATCTGTAAACGGTGATATCTATATATCTGGAAAACCCATCTTTGATAATGAGAAACAAGCTTTTTATGCCGATGATATTGATATCGAATTAAAGACCAAAAATGTTTTTCATAAAGCTGGCGCTTGGTTGCTGAAAGGAAAAGTAAAGAATCAACTCAAAGAGTTATTAAGCTTTTCTGTCAAAGAAAATATTGCCTCTGTACAAGAACAAATAGATAT
>CAZKXO010000048.1:0-16412 GCA_964556525.1 uncultured Saprospiraceae bacterium | reverse complement strand
ACATTCCATTAGATACTCATCTTTTAGGTATTGTCTAACCTGTGGATGTGTATAGACAAAAAACTGTCTTGCTTGGAACTTGGTATCTTCTGTCTTAGTGCCTTCTAGAACGGCTTGCTTTGCAATAAGGCAGTCCAGAGAGTGGGAATGACCTTTCTCCGTAGTTGCTAAACTAGAGGCTTCAAACCACTGTATTTCGCCTTGCCCAAAGACCAAAGTCGCATCTAAAATCAAAATGAAAAAGAATATTAACTTATTCATATATCCTGTGTCTAAGGTTTTTACTAAATTAAATCCAAATATAAGATTGATCTAGATGAAGGTCTACTGGGATCACACAGAATTAAGAAAAAGACTATGAAACTATTTATAAAATTGAATGTCTATACCTTTGCTTGTTTATTGGTTTTAGGTACTAGCGCTTGCAATCAAGAGACAAAAATAAACAATAAAATGCCGAATCTCTCTTATCCCAGTACTGACAAAGACAGCTCTATAGTAGAAGATTATCACGGAACAGAGGTTGCAGATCCTTATAGATGGTTAGAAGTGGATACAGCCGCAAATGTAAAAGACTGGGTCTTAGCTCAGAACGAAACAACAACTGAATATTTGTCCGAGATACCTTATCGCGACAAGATCAGGGACAGGTATGAAGAAATATTTAACTACGAAAAACTCAGTTCTCCTTACAAAATAGGAGAATACTATTTCTTCCAGAAAAATGACGGATTGCAGAATCAGTATGTCATCTATTATCAAAAAGGTCTGGACGGTGAACCAAAAGTCTTCTTAGACCCCAATAAGATGTCTGATGATGGGACCTCTGCAGTCAGCTTACTTGGGTTTTCTCCTGATGACAAACATGTAGCATATTCGGTTTCTGAAGCTGGGTCTGACTGGAGCACCATTTATGTCATGGAGATAGAGTCTAGAAAAAAATTATCTGATGTACTGAAGTGGGTAAAATTCTCAGGAGCAGCCTGGCTTAGCGACGGATTTTATTACAGCAAATATCCCACTCCTAAAGATGGTACCGAGCTTTCTGCTACCAATGACTTTCATTCTATTTACTATCATAAAATAGGTGATAACCAATCACAGGATAAGCTTATCTTCTCTAACCCAGATGAACCAAAACGCTATCACTTTGGAGGTGTAACAGAGGACAAAAAATACCATATTGTCTATGCCTCTACAGGGACAGATGGTTTCGAGACCTATTATAAAGATCTCAGCAAACCCAATAGTGACTATGTAGCTTTATTTACAGGATTTGATAATAAGACCACAATTGTAGATCACGTGGATGGGCATTTTCTGATGAAGACTGACATAGATGCACCTAAGTACAAACTAATAAGTATAGACCTCGCTAACCCAGCCAAAGAAAACTGGAAAACTATAATACCAGAAACAGATGATCTGCTGGAAGATGTAAGTACAGGTGGGGGTAAACTATGGGCTAACTATCTGAAAGATGTCAAGACTGTAATCAAGAGATATGATATAGACGGTGCTAATGAGTTAGAAGTTAAGTTGCAAGGTTTAGGCTCTGCATCTGGTTTTGGAGGCCGTAAGGATGATGACCATTTTTTCTATACTTTCAGTTCATTCACTCAGCCAGCCACAATTTATAAGTATGATGTTACAAGTAATAAGTCAAGTCAGTTTTATGAATCTAAACTAAAATTTGATCCATCCCAATTCGAAGAAAAGCAAGTTTTCTACACTAGTAAAGATGGGACCAAAGTGCCTATGTTTATCGTCCATAAGAAAGGCCTAAAATTAGATGGGAACAATCCAGCTTATTTATACGCTTATGGGGGATTTAATGTGAGTCTTACGCCTTCTTTTAGTACATCCAGAATGATTCTTCTAGAAAATGGAGGTGTCTTCGCTATGCCCAATCTAAGAGGTGGTGGAGAATATGGTGAAGAATGGCATAAGGCAGGCATGCTTGATAAAAAGCAAAATGTATTTGACGATTTCATCGCAGCTGCAGAATTCCTTATCGACAACAACTACACTAGTTCCGAAAAGTTAGCGATAGCAGGGGGATCTAATGGAGGTCTGCTGGTAGGCGCTGCAATGACACAGAGACCAGAATTATTTTCGGTTGCCTTCCCTGCAGTAGGTGTTATGGATATGCTCAGATATCATAAGTTTACAGTAGGCTGGGGTTGGGTGCCGGAATATGGTTCCAGCGATAATCCAGAAGATTTCAAAAATCTACTCAGTTACTCACCCTTGCATAATCTAAAGCCAGGGGTAAAATACCCTTCTACTATGGTGAGTACTGCCGACCATGATGATAGAGTAGTACCCGCACATTCCTTTAAGTTTGGCGCCCGACTTCAGGAATGTCATTCAGGCGAAAACCCTGTCATTCTGAGAATAGATATTAATGCAGGACATGGTGCTGGTAAGCCTACGTCTAAGATCATAGACGAACAAGCAGATATATGGTCCTTCTTCTTTTATAACACTGACAGCCCAGTGAAGTACATGCAAGGCTAAATGTTTAAACTATTTTGGGTTAACTTTGGATTTTTAAGTAAAAATAGGCCGTCATCAGTTTTTTGTTTAATGTAGGAGGTATAGATATCAGAGTTGTAGATATACTGGATGTCATCATAGCAGCTTATCTGATTTACCTGGTATACAAATATGTCAAGGGTACAGTTGCCGTAAATATTTTCATTGGTATTATCATATTTTTTCTGTTGCTGACTGTGGTCACCAATCTGAAGATGCGATTACTCAGCCTGATGCTTGGTTCTGTCGCTGGTATAGGACTTATAGGTCTCATGGTTATTTTCCAGCCAGAGATAAGGCGATTTTTACTGATGGTAGGCGATAATACCTTGAAGCACAGATATGACTTTTTCGATAAGATCTTCAAGGAAAAAGGACTGGATAATTCTGAACATGCCTCTAGGCTAACCGATGAGATAGTACATGCAGCTAAGGCCCTCAGCAAGACAAGTACTGGTGGTCTTATGATTCTTACTAAATCTGTTGCACCTAATCTTATCAAAACTGGGAAACTGCTCGACGCCAAAGTGAGTTCGATATTGCTGGAAAATTTGTTCTTCAAGAATGCCCCTCTACATGATGGTGCTGTAATCATCGAAGATGACAAGGTAGTTGCTGCCAGTTGTATCTTGCCTGTGTCCGAAAACAGAAACTTGCCAGCTGACTTAGGCTTAAGACATAGAGCTGGTCTAGGTGCTACAGAAAATACTTCACATCTGGCCATTATGGTCTCGGAAGAGAATGGAGAAATCTCCTATGCTTCAGATTCTAAGATCTATAGGAATGTCACCGAAGATGAACTGCGGCTTAAGGTGACTAAGTACTTTGAAGGCTTCGGCTAATTTTGCAAACTTTTTAAATAAGCTGAAGGAGTCAGTCCTGTTGCCTTTTTAAAAATTCTGTTGAACGAGGCCTTTGAATTAAAGCCACTTTCTTCTGCCACGCCTAAGATACTCAGCTGTTCTGCGCGACCTTCTTTGAGGAGCTCTTTTACCTTTGCTACACGATGGGTATTTATAAACTCATAAAAACTTGAGTTCATTTTAATCTTAAGCAATTTGGTAAGGCGATAACTGGGGATACCAGAAATTTCTGATAATTTATCCAGAGTGAGCAACGGATCTAGATACGGTTCTTTATCTGAGATAGTAGTAAGTAACTGCCTCTGATCAGCTACATAGTTGTCTGCGTCCAGCTGACTAGTTTCTGCAATTACTGTATTAGAAGCTACAAATTTTGCTGGATTTTGTGCATGTGATTTTACTGAAGAAAAGAGATCCGTATGCCTTACTGCCACAAAGGCCAATCCAAAAAGGTACAGGCCCAAAAAGCTTAGAGTATAAACATCATAGAGCAAGATCATCTCTTTCTCATTGAACAGATTGTAGAGATAACTACCCAGTCCTATCATCCATAAGACGACAGCGCCTGTTACTATCCAGTTCATCCAGAGTAGGTTTACTTCTTGCTCATACGAGTATTCCTCCAAGAACTTCTTATGGTATTCACGTATGATTCTGATAACGGCAAATAGATAGAATGGAGCCGTGACCAGTTTTATAAGTGGATAGCCTAGTTGGGTCTGTGTAGGCAGCGAATGAGAGCTGAATACAGGGATCAGGATTATTAGAAAGAAAATGAAAAAAGGCAGAAAATGGAGATAGTCCCACCTATTAAGACTATAATCTTTGATAGTCATCGCTTTAGAGTAAAACCACAACAGAGGACCATAGAGCAAGGGAATGGCGTAATTTAGTTCTGAGAATACAGGTTCATAGTACGTTTTGGAACTTGTAGTAAATTCAAAAACAAAAAGACAATTGACGGTAACCAAGAGAAAGATGCTGCCTAAATACCAGTGTTCTATATTTTTATTTTTCCTACTAAACGAAAGAAGGCAAAATAGGGCTGAGAAAGCACCACAAACTACAAACAAATATTGCATGCAACTATAATTGATTTAAGTAGACGTAAAATATAGATATTCTACTGAATCTATCATTGAAATACCTTTTTCTCTGCAAGACTATTACCTTTGCGAGCACTAACTATTAAACAGATGGATAAAGTACAAAGTTATATCAAGAAGAATAAGAAAAGGTTCCTCAATGAACTTATCGACTTCCTAAAAATCCCTTCTATAAGTGCAGATCCCAAGTATAAGAAGGATGTAAAAAAAGCGGCTCAGTTCCTTAAGAAAAGAATGGATGAAGCTGGTTTGGATAAAACCAAAATATATCCCACTAAGGGTCATCCGATTGTTTATGGTGAAAAAATTATAGACTCTAAATTACCGACAGTACTGGTCTATGGTCATTATGATGTGCAGCCACCAGACCCTCTAGAATTATGGGACAGTCCCCCCTTCGATCCAGTTATAAAGAAAACAAAGATCCATCCTCAGGGTGCTATATATGCAAGAGGATCTTGCGATGACAAAGGGCAATTATATATGCATGTGAAGGCTTATGAGGCAATGTCAAAGAATGGAGGCGTACCTTGTAATGTGAAGTTTATGATAGAAGGAGAAGAGGAAGTCGGCTCTGACAATCTGGAAATCTTCTGCAAGAAATATCAGAAAATGCTGAGTTCTGATGTCGTACTTATTTCTGACACCTCAGTTATAAATAATAATACACCAAGCATAACTGTGGGGCTAAGAGGTCTGTCTTATGTAGAAGTGGAAGTTATAGGACCTAACAAAGATTTGCATTCAGGTGTCTATGGCGGTGGTGTTACCAATCCAATAAATGCCTTGTCCAAGATGATTGCCTCTATGCATGATTTGAATGGACATATTACCATTCCTGGATTTTATAATGATGTGGTGGAACTGAGTAGTAAGGAAAGAGCTTTTGTAAATAAGGCACCTTTCGATGAGAAAGCATATAAAAAAGGTCTAGGTATCAAAAATATAAATGGAGAAAGAGGATATTCTACTCTAGAAAGAACGTCTACAAGACCGACACTAGATGTAAACGGTATATGGGGCGGCTACATAGGCGAAGGCGCAAAAACGGTATTGCCTTCTAAGGCTTTTGCCAAAATCAGTATGAGGCTGGTACCAAATCAGCATCCTGATAAGATTACCAAGCTGTTTACTAATCATTTTAAGAAGATTGCACCTCCTGGTGTAGAAGTAATAGTAAGACCACATCATGGTGGTTTTCCTGCGGTAACACCTACTAATACAATAGAGTATAAGGCAGCGGCTAAGGCTATGAAAGAAACTTATGGTAAAGCGCCATTACCTGTGAGAGGTGGTGGAAGTATTCCTATTGTTGCAATGTTCGAAAAAGTGTTCGGTGTAAAATCAGTGTTAATGGGTTTTGGCCTTGATTCTGATGACATCCATTCACCAAATGAGCATTATGGTTTATTTAACTACTATAAAGGCATAGAAACAATACCTTTATTTTTTAAGAATTATGCAGAGCTAAGCAGCAAAGCCTAGCATCTGATCTAAAAAGAATACCAAGAATGAAATCATTGTTATTTTCTCTTTGTTTATTAGTCACATTTAATAATTGTTCTGCACAGATGGATATTAATGGATATAGCGCTGGTGTTGTAATTGCCAACGATCTCAAATCTCAAGGTCTTTCGGATCTAGAGCTTAACGCTTTTTTTGAAGCAATAACAGACGTTTTAACCGATAAGGAATTGAAGATAACCACTCAGGAGGCTAATAGAAATTTCAAAGCCTATGTCAACGAGATGCAGCAAAGTATGCATGCGGTTACAAGATTGGCAGGGGAGGAATTCTTATTGGAAAATGGCAGCAGAGAAGGTGTAACCACAACAGCATCTGGCTTACAATATCAAGTATTAAAGCCAAGCAACAGTACTGTGAAGCCAACTATAGCAAGTAAAGTAAAAGTGCACTATCATGGTACAACTATAGATGGGACAGTATTTGACTCTTCTGTGGATAGAGGAGAACCCATCTCTTTCCCTTTAAGTGGCGTTATCCAAGGGTGGCAAGAAGGTCTACAGTTGATGCCAGTAGGGGCTTCTTATAGACTATACATTCCTTATAACTTGGCTTATGGGGACAGAGCGGCAGGTCCTGTAATTAAGCCATATTCTGCATTGATATTTGATGTAACTCTATTGGAGATAGAGTAGTAGAATCTTCTTTTTATAATATGGTCCATGGTCTTTGATATAATATCTATAGTTCCAGAATTATTACGAAGTCCATTTGAGCACTCGATACTCAAGCGAGCTATCGACAATGAGTTCTTGGAAGTGAATGTCATAGACCTACGCCACTTTGGAAAAGGTGCCCATAAGAAAACAGATGACTATCAGTATGGTGGTGGGTCTGGAATGGTAATGATGGTGGAGCCGCTGGATTTATGTATCTCAGAATTAAAGACTAAACATACCTATGACGAGATTATTTTCGTCACCCCAGATGGTCAAACTTATGATCAAAATAAAGCCAATGAGCTTTCTTTGAAAAAACGAATAATGATCATCCTTGGTCATTATAAAGGTATAGATCAAAGGATTCGTGACATGCATGTTACACTAGAACTCTCCATAGGTGATTATGTCCTTTCAGGCGGCGAATTGCCCGCAGCGATCTTAGTAGATTCTATCAGTAGACTTATTCCAGGAGTAATTAATGATGGTACTTCAGCATTAACTGACAGCCACCAAGATGGCTTGCTAGCACCTCCAGTATACACGAGACCAGCAATCTACAAAGATAGGGCTGTACCTGAAGTTCTATTATCTGGTAATGATAAGCTCATAGACGAATGGCGACAGGAACAATCCGAACTTAAAACAGAGAAAAGAAGACCTGATCTTCTGGAGGACTAATTTTTTGATTTTAAAATTGGACTGCTGCCCAGATAATTAAACCTCTTAGTAATAAGCTGCCATCTATAAAGCCACTGAAAAACCAATCTGAACTTTTGTTCTTGCTCAGCATGATAAACAAAGCAGTCATAGAATAGACGACAAAGCCTATCAGAGCAGTAAATGTCATTCCATACCAATTAATTATAAACAGCATCAGTCCAAGTAAAAGTAGTCCGTAACTTATCCAATAAGACTTTGTGAGTCCAATTACTTTAGGAAGTGTGATGAGGTTCATTTTGCCATCTATACTCAGGTCTCTTACATCAAAAGGAATAGTAATTGCAATCACGAAAATCACTTTTTCTAAGAATATAAGTAACAAGTTTCCATAGCCTATCTTAGCATCTAGCAAGGGTAGGCAAGAGATATAAGCCCAAACAAATCCGATGAGCAGAATTTTCACATAATTGAAATCACGAATTCTTTTGCCTCCTTTCAAGAAAGGAATAACATATCCACAGGAAACGATACCCACAGGAATAAGAAGTAGAATAGTTTGCAAATGCATATTGCACAGTGCCCAGAGAATACCTACTGATGAAAATATTGTATAGAGCTTGATGTGATTCTTGTATCTGCTGATTACCGCAAATCTGCCTGTGTCATTTTCAGCTTTGAGCTTATCTATGCCGACGATTCTATGGATAGAGTAAATCCATAGGGTGGAAAAAAACACCAAGCATAGATAATTGAAATCTATACTAAGCCCGCCAAGTACATAAGTTTCCAGAGTAAAAAAACTAGCACCAAGAGCAATGTGTAAACTACTGTAAAGGTAGAAGTTAACCAGTTTTACTGGAAGACTCTGGTCTTCTTCAATATTTGAAATATTTGAAGTCGTGGTTTTTCTTTATAGCAAGTAAAGTATTATAGATAAGTAACGAAACGTTTTCTACATCATCTTGATGTGCCATTTCTACTGTAGTATGCATGTATTTGAGTGGAAGAGATATCAAAGCAGAAGCCACGCCATTGTTGGAGTAAGCAAAAGCATCAGTATCTGTTCCAGTAGTTCTGCTAGAGGCGGATCGTTGGAATGGAATTTTATTTTTGGTAGCAATCTTCTCTATAAGCTTGAGCAGTTTATTGTGGACTGCTGGTGCATAGGTCAATACAGGTCCTTGGCCAGCTTTTTGGTCACCTAGTTCTTTGGTCTTCATCATCGGAGAAGAAGTGTCATGAGTGACATCTGTTATTATCGCGACGTCTGGATTTAATCTATTAGCTATCATTTCTGCACCTCTCAATCCTATTTCTTCTTGTACTGCATTAACTACATACAAGGTGTAAGGCAACTTCTTTCTGTTCTTTTTTAGCAAACGTGCTACTTCTGCAATGCAGAAACCTCCCATTTTGTTATCCAATGCTTTTCCTGCAAAAAATCTATTGTTCAGTTTTATCAGATCATCTTCAAAAGTGATTACACAACCGACGTGGACTCCCATCTTTTTCACTTCCTCCTTATCTTTTGCACCTACGTCAATGAAAATATTTTCCATTTTTGGTGAGAGCTTGGCATCATTACCTCTTCTCACATGGATTGCAGGCCAACCAAAGACGCCTTTTACAATACCTTTCGGAGTATGTATGTCTACTCTCTTTGAAGGTGCAATGATATGATCACTTCCACCATTTCTGATGACATTTATATAACCGTCATCGCTGATATGATTTACATACCAAGCAATCTCATCGGCATGGGCTTCTATGACTACCTTATATGGTTGGCCAGGATTGATAACGCCATAGGCGGTTCCATAGGTATCTAATTGTACTTCGTCTACATATTTTTTTATGTAATCCACCCACACTTTTTGGCCTTCCCATTCGAAGCCAGTGGGAGAAGTAGAGTTGAGATATTTATACAGGAATTTTTCTGATTCTTTAGTTATAACTTTCATAAGCTAGTTAGGCAGTGATATTTTGAGACCATACTTCAGGATTTTTGTTCCATCCTTCCAGCATTTCCTTTTCCTTCATTGATATGTAATTAGTATCCAGTGCTTCAGCAAGGAGACTTCTATAATTTGTAAGAGTATCTAGAGGTATTTTATTCTGATCGAAGAGATGTCCAGCTTTCGCAAAACCATATGAGAAAATTGCTAAAGCACCTATGACTTTTGCTCCTCTCTCTTGCAGAGCTTTGCAAGCCGCCATACTACTCATTCCCGTGGAAATCAAATCTTCTATAACTAAAACTCTATCACCTTCCTTGAATTCTCCTTCTATCAGATTTTGTCTACCATGGCCTTTAGATTTAGAACGAACATAAATAAAGGGTTTGTCCAATAAGTCTGCGAGTAAGGCTCCATGTGCAATTCCAGCTGTCGCTACACCTGCGATGATATCTGCCTCTCCGAAAGCCCAAATTTTTGACTTGAATCCTTCCTTTATAAATTTCCTTATTTTGGGATAAGAAAGAATAATTCTATTATCGCAATAAATAGGAGATTTCAACCCTGATGCCCATGTGAATGGCTCACTTGGACTCAATTTGATAGCCTTGATTTCCAGAAGTTTAGCAGCAACCTGAGAAGATAATGTGCTCATTAATCTTTTTAAGAGAAACAAATGTACAAAATATACATAAACGATAATATGCTCACACTTGCCGATACGGAATCGGTCAGAAAAGCAGAGTCAACCAGAAAAATACTAATTGCTCCTTATTCTGGGAAGACTAAAATGTTGTTGAGCTATATAGATATGTTGGAAAAGACTGATCGATTTGACAACATCATTATCCATTCTAGTAAGCCAAAAGCTTTACTCAAAGATTTTGAGTCTTTATATAATGTGATAAAGGCCTCCGGTGGCGTTGTAAACGATGGAGACAATAACATTTTATTTATCTTCCGGCGAGGCTATTGGGATTTACCAAAAGGTAAAATCGACCCAGGCGAAAAGAAGAAAGCTGCAGGAATAAGAGAGGTCAGTGAAGAAACAGGGATCAGCGATATATCATTGGATTATAAGATTCATACAACTAGACATACATTTAAGAAGAATAACAAAAGAGCTCTTAAGAAAACCTTCTGGTACGCTATGGATGCACCCGCTCAAGAACTTGTTCCACAAGTGGAGGAAGATATAACCATAGCTCAGTGGGTACCGTTGGATACTATTGACCAGCTAGATGGTCCCATATTTAAGAACATTGTAGATGTGATAGAGGTCTATAAAAACAGATATGCCTAAGCACATTTAAGATATTATAAAATAAATTAATATAATTCACTAGCCCTACTTATTTATCTTTACATTTGTTGCTGTAATGTGGTTCACTGCAAAGGTAGAGCCTCAAATAATAGAAAAGTTAGTCTCAAATGCTCAGCAGGAGAAGCGTAAGAATTAAGGTAATGCAGTTGATTTATTCATTGGACAGAGATGAATCCTTGAAACCTTCTGATATTTACAAAGCTTACAACGTCAACATCGATAAAAGTTTCGAACTCTTTCTCTTTACTGTTTTTATTATATATAAGGTTACTGCAGTTGCTACCGAAGACATGAAGAAGCGGAAGTCGAAGCATCTTCCTTCAGATTACGATAAAAACTTTACAGATAAGCTGGTAAAGAATCCCCTCATTCAGGACATAGTAGACAATTCTGTTTTACAAAAAAAGTGGGAGTCTTTTGAATTTGAATCAAAGGTCAATGCCGATTACATTCAGAAGATCTATGACGAATTTGCCAAATCTCAACACTATAAAAATTTTGTAAGTTCAGAAACAACCAATGTAGAGGTCTTAGAGTTAATGTTAGAGCTCTTTAGATTTTGTAGACTGAACGAGTATTTCAATGAAATCTTAGAAGATAACTACTACAACTGGGTGGATGATAAGTCTCTAGTTGTCGGCTCAGTGAAGAAGTATCTCAAGCTTCTACCTTCAGAATCCAAAACAAGCTTCAAAGACTTTCTGCCTGAAGATGAGACTGTCAAAGAATTTGGCCAAAATCTTCTCAAAAAAACAGTAACTAAAAAGCAGGAGTTGATGGATTATGTCATCCCTGTACTGGAAAACTGGGATCACGAGCGACTGGCTGTAATGGATACAATCTTACTTCAGATGGCAGTCACCGAATTACTTGCTTTCCCTACTATACCATCCAAGGTTACTCTCAATGAATATGTCGAATTGGCTAAGAATTATAGCACGGCAAAAAGCAAAGAATTCATCAATGGCATCTTAGATAAGCTCATGGTGGACCTCACAGAAAGTGGAAAAATCGTCAAAGAAGGTCGAGGAATAGTCTAAAACCACTTTTTTTTCAATAATAAGCTAATAGAATGACCCTTTTAGGGTTATAATCCCGTCTAAATAATCATTTTGGACCTTTAATTCTGTTAAAAATTCACTTTTTTATACCAGTCTTAAAAAAATACGTGTTTCCACTGTTAAAATGTTCGATTTTTGTACAGAATTTTATATTAATCCAATTACTAAATCTATCAAACAACTACTGATACTCAAGAAAACTATAATCCAAACAAATTACCCATGAAGAATGTACCAATTTTATTGACCAGCGTACTTTGCTTCTCCTTTCAGTTCTTGTCCGCACAATCTGTGATCTTAATCAACGGCGTCCCCACCGAAGTTAAGTTGCAAGGTGACGAAATAATAGAAATTAAGGGAGAGGTTTCAAATTACCTTGCTGGCTTCGATTCTTCTTCTGTTGCTAACAACTTTCAGTATGCTGAATTCAGACAAGAAAATGAGACTCCAGAAGAAGTAGTAGAAACAAGACCAGCGCGCACAACAGCAGCATCTCCGCCAGTTGTGGATAGAAATATAAGTTCTCCGATTTCTGCCAGTTCTCCTTTCATTTCTGGTAATTATTTCAAATTCAGTAAAGATTCAGCGCTATTGTCTGAGACTTCTTTGAAGGAAATAAAGGCTTATGCAGAAAAGATTAAGTCTGGAAAGGCCAATTCTGTGCTCTTAGAGTCATTTCATAAAACTGATGATGCTGATAGCATCCAATTGGTAGAAAATAGATTACAAGCTTGCAAAAACTACTTTGAAATAAGTGGCGTACCATCAAATGTTATAGTCACGAATATGTATCCCAACGATAAAGAATCTGATAAGGTATCTATAACTCTCAGATAACTCAGAAATCACATTATAATATACCAAGTAGGTCAAAGTAATTTGACCTACTTTTCTTTTTTATAGATGTGCCACAATTAAGGTCTCGACAAGGCATTTCTTATATTTGCTTGCTATATGGAGAAGATCATTATTTTTGATTTCGGTTCGCAATATACTCAGCTGATTGCCCGACGCCTAAGGGAGTTGCAAGTCTATTCAGAAATTCACCCGTACAATAAGAAAATAGACTTCTCTAATGAAAGTATCAAAGGCGTGATCCTATCTGGTAGTCCCTTCTCAGTGAATGATGAAAATATGCTAGAGCTGGATATCAAAGCCGTGTTGGATCATAAGCCAGTATTGGGCATTTGTTATGGAGCTCAGTTGACAGCCAAGCAATTCGGTGGAAAAGTAGATAAATCTGCTAAGCGGGAATATGGTAAAGCAATGGTCACAACCTTGCAGACGGATCCGTTACTAGAGGGGATTTCTACTGATAGTCAGGTTTGGATGTCCCATGCTGACAGTATCACAGCTTTGCCAGAAGGCTTTACACTTCTTGCCAATACACAATCTATTCCAGTTGCTATATTCAAATCTGAAGACGCCAAATTCAACCACTCTATAAGATGTATGCAATTTCATCCTGAAGTGACGCATACACTAGAAGGAGAAAAGATTCTAGATAACTTTGTTTCAAAGATAGCTGGATGTAAAAAGGATTGGACACCAGATTCATTCATAGAAACGACTATTTCAGAACTAAAGCAGAAGCTAGGATCTGACAAGGTGATTCTCGGATTATCTGGAGGAGTAGACTCTTCAGTTGCCGCTTTGCTACTGAATAGGGCTATAGGACCCAATCTAACAGGCATCTTTGTCAATAATGGCTTACTGCGTAAAGATGAGTTTACTCAAGTCTTAGAAGATTATAAGAAACTAGGACTGAATGTTGTAGGTGTGGATGCTTCAGAAGAATTTCTATCTGAGTTGGCTGGCATTTCAGATCCAGAACAAAAGAGAAAAGTTATAGGAAGGGTCTTTATAGAAGTTTTCGAGGCACAGTCTAAGAAAATGGAAGATGTGAAATGGCTGGCCCAAGGTACCATCTACCCAGATGTGATAGAATCTGTATCCGTTAAGGGACCTTCTGCCACAATCAAATCTCATCACAATGTAGGAGGACTACCAGAGAAGCTTGATCTCAAAATAGTGGAGCCTTTAAGATCACTCTTCAAAGATGAGGTTCGTAAAGTAGGTAAAAACCTTGGTCTACCACCAGCTTTTGTAGGCAGGCATCCATTTCCAGGACCTGGAATGGCCATCAGAGTACTTGGAGAATTGACAAAGGAAAAAATAAGACTGAACCAAGAAGCAGATCACATCTATATCAGTAAGCTAAGATCTTCTGGCTGGTATGATAAAGTATGGCAAGCTGGCACAATACTCTTACCAGTTAAGTCCGTTGGTGTAATGGGAGATGAAAGGACCTACGAGTATACTTGTGCACTCAGAGCTGTAAATAGCAATGACGGCATGACTGCAGAATGGACCAATCTTCCATATGAACTTTTAGGTGAGATATCCAACGAAATTATTAATAATGTCAAAGGCATCAATAGGGTAGTGTATGATATCAGCACTAAACCTCCTGCGACAATAGAATGGGAATAACATGATCCGAAAATTAGTTTTTGTTCTATTCTGTGCATTTCTAGCATCCTGTGGCGGTACCAAAAAAATATCGCAAGATGCACAGGTGATGAAACCCAGAGATACAAATAGAAAGGATGGTCAGACAATAGGAGAAGCAAGAGCCTCTAAAGTAGATACAGTCTACTGGACAGAAATAGACAGAACTAAGGAGTATGAAGACAAAATAGAAAACTTGGACTTAGATAAGCGGTCCAGCTATAATGTTTCCTTATTGCTTCCAATGGGTATAGACAATAACGATATCAAAGATGCCATGAACCCTAAAACCAAATTGGGTATGATGACACAATATTATGCCGGTGTCAAAATGGCCTTGAACCTACTGAATGAAGAGGATATAGCCCTAAACGTTACTGTACTAGATGCAGAGTCTGATAACTTCGATGTGAAATTGCAGCAAACCAGAGATGCTGATGTTATCATAGGACCTAAAGAACGTGGACAACTGTCGACAGCTGCCCAGTATGGAAAAAATAATGAGATCCCAGTGGTCTCACCTTGGCTTTCCAGTACGAAGGTTACAAAAAATAATCCTTACTATATCCAACTTAAGCCAAGTCTCAAAAAACACATGGATAGAATAGTAAAACATGTCAAAGAAAATTTCAGTGATGAGCAAGTTTTCTTACTTGGGCGAAAAAACAGAAAGGACCTGAGCATGATGCGTTATATTCAGAATGTGGCTGATGCACTTACAAGAGGCTCGGAAGAAAAACCTTTCCAAGAATATTTTATCGAAGAAGATTCATTGATAATCGGTGAGACGGCCTTTGACAGTATTTTTTATGAGGACAAAACTTCGGTATTTATTTTACCTAACTGGTCTTTTGTAGACGATGAACAGTTTGTCTATAATACTGTAAGAAAGATGAGTGGCGAGAAAGGACTGAATAATGTTGTACTTTATGGAATGCCCATCTTATTAGAGTCAGACAGAGTTAAGTTTGAGCATTATACAAATCTTAATATGCGTATCGTGAGAACTTCATATCTCGATAGGGAAGCAGAAGAAGTAAAGGAATTTAGGAAGAGTTACTTTGATGAGTATAGTGGTTTCCCTTCGGAGGAAGTTTTTAAGGGCTTTGACATGATGATGTTTGTAGGAAGAAGCCTCAAGAATTATGGGAAGAAATTCCAGTACTTCCTTGACACATATGAATCCAGTTTATACCAAACAGAATTTGAAGTACTGAAGGTTTTTGATAAAGCCAAAGGCGACAGCTTCGAAGACATCCAATATTTCCAAAACGATCACCTATATATCCTCGAGTTTAAAGACAATCATTTCATCACAAACTGATAGGTGAAAGAAGTCATCACAGAGAAGCGCCTGAAGAAATTTGCCAGAGTCGCTGCACTTCGACAGAACATGACTGTCATAATCGAGAATGTTCATGACCCACATAACATCGGTGCAGTCATGCGTACCTGTGATTCTGTAGGCATTCAGGAATTATATGTACTCTATACCGAGGCCAGACTTACAGAAGAAAGGCTAAAAGAAGTACAAGGCAGTTCCACCGGAGTCAGAAAATGGCTAGATGTGCATTTTTATACAGAACCTGATTTGTGTTTTAAGGCTGTTAGAAAAAAGTATAATAAAATTTGGGCGACCCATCTGGATGCGGAAAGTGTAGGTCTTTACGATCTGGATCTAACAGGGAACATGGCACTGCTTTTTGGCAATGAGCATGATGGCTTATCGGAAGCAGCTTTGTCATATACAGATGGAAATTTTATTATTCCGCAGTTCGGAATGGTCAATTCTCTGAATATCTCTGTTGCCTGTGCAGTAAGCCTTTATGAAGCTGCAAGACAAAGACAACATAGTGGTTTGTATTCTACCGAACTACAAGATGATGGTCCTAAAAAGGACCTATATAATAGCTATATCGATATCCACAATAAAAGATATATCCGCTGATGAACATTGAAGAATTCAGAGAATTCTGCCTATCGTTTAGAGGTGTAGAGGAATGCTTTCCCTTTGACGAAACCACCTTGGTCTTTAAGGTCATGGGAAAGATGTTTGCACTGAATGGTCTAGATGCTGATCCTCCTAGAGTAAATCTTAAAGCTGATCCAGAATGGTCAGAAAGTCTCCGTGAAAGTTATCCTCAGATTATCCCAGGATATCACATGAGTAAGAAGCATTGGAATACAGTATACATAGAAGATGGTCTG
>CAZKXO010000047.1:3316-16557 GCA_964556525.1 uncultured Saprospiraceae bacterium | reverse complement strand
TACAGCATCCGCCTCTTACTTTTTCTCCAAAGCACCCTTTTCCAGAATATTACAGATGACCTGCAACTGAGTACTCTACAAGGAACCAATGTAGGATTTAGAGTTAATGCAATTGGAGTCTCTAATGGCTGAAGACGGTGTAGTACATGTAATAGGCGCTGTACTTGTATCCTAAAGTGACCCGATAATTTCATTACGATCGGAAATAGGAAATTTTTCAAAACTGATGACCTAACTGGTATGTGTTATTCGACAGAGTATGTTCAATGCTAGGTTAATTATCAAGAAGCCTTTTGGTACAAGAGAGTGATTGTGTTAGCATTGGAGAGATTCAAAGCAAATAAAAAAAGGGGAAGCAATCGCTTCCCCTTTCCTTATAAGTTATACCGGCTTAGAATACCGGACTCTGTAATATTTTCTTTGTCTGTGTTGCTGATACAATTTGCTGTAGAGAATTTGTTCTATCGGTGCAAGAGGCGTTACTATCGCTTGTTGCTCTAGTATTCTCTGTTCCTTAGCCTGGCGTTCTTTGATAGCCAACAATTCCACAGATCTTCTTTCTTCCAGCAGCAATTTGTAAGCTTCTTTCTGGTGTACTTCCAGATATCTTTCATGTCTGCTCACTGGAATATTTAGGTACAGCGTCTGATTGTTTCTTGGAAACTGCCCATTAATAAACTGTGGATTAAGCAATTGCATAATGCTATAATCGAGGTCTAGTTCTGAGCTCAATGTTTTCAGATTGTGGCCTTTACCATCATTAATCTGTATCGTCGCTTTCAGATCTGGATCTACAGTTTTAGCCATAAGCTTATGGTCATGGTAATACTGCATCAGATACATCGCTGCAATTATTCTTGGTACATACTTCTGCGTTTCCTTTGGCAGATGATGTCTTAGTTCCCAATACTTTCTAGAACCACTTCTTTTAATGGCTTTACGTACACCACCAGGACCGCAATTATATGCAGCCAAAGCCAGTGTCCAGTCACCAAACTTTTCGTGGAGTTCAGCAAGGTAATCCAGTGCTGCTCTTGTCGATTTCACTGCGTCTTTTCTTTCATCTATATGGCTGTCTACCTGCAATCCTTGACGTATTGCTGTAGAGGTAATAAATTGCCACAGACCTACTGCTCCAGATCTAGACTTGGCTGTAATATCCAGATGAGATTCTACAACTGCCACATATTTCAGTTCATCAGGAACGTTACGCTTAGCTATTTCCTGATCAAAGAGTGGGAAGTAAAGATCTACGAGTCCAAGAATTTTCTCACCAGCTATTCTATAACTAACAGTATATTCCTTTATTCTTTTACCTACTTCGTCAGTGTATTGTATATCTATAACACTAGATAAGTTATCCAGTCTAGTCTTAACCAGTTCCTTAGAATAAGGTGGAATAGGAGGAGAGTACTCCTCCAGTGCAACCGGATTTGTATGCGCCTGGGTAGTTATAGCGCAGAATAATGCTAAGTATGTAACTACAACCACCTTGATGATTGCAATCAATAATTTGTTCATGGATTAAAAAATTTGCAAAAAGTTGCTAAATCAGTTTCGGTATCAAAATTTGCTTTGGATTTTCTTATAAATCCTTTGTTTTTATTCTCTTATACATTAAATATTAACTAATGTATAAAATGGGACCGCAAATATAGTCCCCTTTTAGACACAAGTCAACTACTTACGAATTATAAAAACTTATAATACGTATATCATTGAATATCAACTACTGTGCCAATAATAAGTTTAGTAAGAGTTTTAAAACTGCTGCTTCGTTAGTTGTGAAGCAAAGTTTAGAAGGTTGAAGTCTTGGTTCGATTGTGCTATAAGTTGTATACCTAACGGAAAGTCAGCGCCCTTAGTATATACCGGGATAGAAACTGCTGGATGTCCACAAAGATTGGCGAGGATAGTGCAAAGGTCAGAAAGGTAGATTTGGATAGGGTCTTTGCTGTCGCCCAGCTTCCATGGCATGGTGGTAGAAGTCGGCATCAGCAAATAGTCATACTGCTCCATTAGTTCATTTACTTCTTCTCTAATAAGAGTACGGACTTGCTGTGCTTGTTTGAAATAAGCATCATAGGCACTCTCACTGAGTACATAGGTGCCCAACATGATACGCTTCTTTACTTCCTTTCCAAACCCTTCTGTTCGGGATAACTTTATGAGGTCTCTATAGTCAGTGATGGGTTCTTCTGTCCTATGCCCATATCGGATTCCATCAAAACGACTCAGATTAGATGAAGCTTCTGCGGTTGCGAGGATATAATAAGTCGGAATGAAATAATCCTCATACTTAAAGTCTATCCCTTTCACAGAAAAACCTGCTTGCTTTAGGTTTTCAATATAAACCAAAGTAGCAGTTTTGATATCTGCGTCAAGAGTTTCATTTTCTAGCAAGCTGGTACTGTAAGCCAATTTGGGCTTGGGATCCTTTCTGACTAAGTTTTGGACTTGTGGAAGTGGATCAGGTAGTGCTGTACTGTCATAATCGTCAGGACCAGAAACAACGTCTAGTGCTGCATTAATTTCTTCTAGTCTCTTTGCTATAAATCCTATTGTATCCAAGGAAGAACTGTAGGCGACCAGACCCCATCGTGGAATAGCACCATAGGTAGGCTTGTAACCCACTACCCCATTGAAAGCGGCAGGCTGTCTGATAGAACCACCCGTATCACTTCCGATAGCTATCAAACAAGTATTCAGAGCTACAGAAACTGCAGCACCTCCAGAAGAGCCCCCAGGTATTCGTTCAGGATCTAAGGCATTCTTGGTCGGGCCATAAAAGGAAGTCTCGCAGGTAGAGCCCATAGAGAGTTCATCACAATTGGTCCGTCCTATAATCAACGCATCAGCTGCCAAGAGTCTCTTAACTACCGTGGCAGAGTAAGGAGATTTGAAGTCAGATAAGATTTTAGAACCTGCTGTGACAAGATGGTCTTTGTAACAGAAATTATCCTTGATAGAGACGACTGCACCAAAGAGTGGCTCTAAGTCATCTGGCTGATTTTGGATTTTATGGTCGAGTTGTTTTGCTGCTGCTAAGATCTCTTCGCTGAAGATTTCTATATAGGCATTATAATCTTTAGTCTTTTCTATTTCTGCTAGATAAGCCTCTACAATAGAGACCATAGTGGTTGTACCTGCCAGCAAAGCAGTTTGTATGTCTTTGAGACTTTGAGAAATCAATCTGAGTTTTTGAATTTAGTCAGAAGATCTTCCAATGAGAGCTTTTGCTGTTCGCCGGTAGACATATCTTTTAGTGCATAAAGGCCAGAAGATACTTCTTCAGAACCTATAAGTAGAACATAAGGTGCCTGTATGTCATCGGCGTACTTCATCTGCTTCTTCATCTTGGTTGGAGTCGGATACAAATCAGCTGCTATGGCTGCTTGTCTCAATTTCGATAAAACTTCAAACCCATGTGTATGACTATCTTCATCGAAACTTACAATCAGCATTTCTATACTCTTAGCTATGCTTTCTGGAAACAGCTTTAGCTCTTCCATGACATCATAGATTCTGGCAAAACCAAAAGAAATGCCTACTCCAGAGACCCCTTTAAGGCCAAAGACTCCAGTAAGATCATCATATCGGCCTCCCCCACCGATACTGCCTATCTGCACATCATTAGATACAACCTCAAATATGCAGCCTGTATAATAATTCAGCCCTCTGGCCAAAGAAATATCGAATTGTAAGTTATTGGTTGTGGGTGCTCTATCTATATAATTGTGAAAGTTGCGGAGCTCTTCTATTCCTTTCAGCCCTGCTTCACTCTTGCCTAGGAAGACTTTTTCCAATGCATCCAGTGTATCCAGTTGTAGTACTTTCATCACAGATGTGGCCTGATCCTGAGAGATACCCTTGCTCGCCATTTCCTCTATGACTCTCTCTTCTCCTATTTTGTCCAGCTTGTCCATAGCAATGGTCATGTCCATAAAATGGTCAGCCAGCCCTTGACTCTCGGCGATGCCAAATAGAACCTTTCTATTGTTAATCTTTATTGTTACTGAGATACCCAGTTGTGCATAGACAGTATCAAAGAGTTGCATCAGTTCTGCCTCGTACATCAAGCTATCAGAACCGACCACATCAGCGTCACACTGATAGAACTCTCTATACCTGCCCTTCTGAGGGCGGTCTGCTCTCCATACTTGCTGTATCTGATACCGCTTAAATGGAAAAGAGAGTGCATTCTGGTGCATGGTGACAAATCTCGCAAAGGGTACGGTGAGGTCATATCGTAATCCTCGATCTGCAATAGAAGAAACCAGCTTTACTGAGTTACCTTCTTGTAAAGCTTGCTGATCTGCTTTCCTGAGATAATCCCCGTTATTCAGAATTTTGAAAAGCAGCTTGTCTCCTTCTTCGCCATATTTGCCCGTAAGGGTAGACAACTTTTCCATCACCGGTGTCTCTATAGGTACATAGCCATAGGTATGGAAAGCGGCTTTTATAACCGAGAAGATGTAGTTTCTCTTAGCAACTTGTCCTGGAAGAAAGTCGCGGGTCCCTTTTGGAATGGAAGGCTTCATAGGATTTAGATTACAGAACCAAATTGTCTTAGGAAGCGGACATCATTTTCAAAGAGTAATCTGATATCACTGATATTGAAATTCTGCATGGCTGTTCTTTCTATACCTATCCCAAAGGCGTAGCCCGTGTATTCTTCAGGGTCGATATCACAATTCTTCAGGACATTGGGGTCCACCATACCACAGCCTAAAACTTCCAGCCACCCTGTGCCTTTGGTCAGTTTTTTTGTGGCTGGGGTTTCTGTACCCAACCAGACGTCCATTTCGGCACTGGGCTCGGTAAAAGGAAAATAACTTGGTCGTAATCGGATATCCGTTTTGGGTCCATACATCTCTCTTGCGAAGTAGAGTAACGTTTGCTTCATATCTGCAAAGGAAACTTGCTTATCTATATAAAGACCCTCTATCTGATGAAACTGACAGTGAGATCTTGCTGAGATGGTCTCGTTTCTGTAGACTCGACCAGGTGCTATAATTCTTATAGGTGGTTTCTGAGTGGTCATCACTCTAGCCTGTACAGATGAGGTATGTGTACGAAGCAGATTGGTTGTAGAATCTTTGAGGTAGAAGGTATCCTGCATATCTCTGGCAGGGTGGTCAGCAGGGGTATTCATCGCTGTGAAGTTGTGCCAGTCATCTTCTATTTCTCTTTCTTCCGCTACCACGAAGCCTATCTTCTCGAAGATATCTATCATCCTGTTCATAACGATGGAGATAGGATGTCTGGATCCTTGCTCTAGTGTCATACTTGGCAAGGTCAGGTCCATATCCACAACAGCAGACTTATTGGATGCCTCAGCCTGAGCCTCTTTGAGTCCAGCATACTTAGCTTCAGCCGCTTGTTTGAGGGCATTGACAGCTTGTCCGTATTCTTTCTTGCGATCGTTGTCTACGGTCTTTATCTCGCCAAATAGGGGCTTGATAATGTTTTTTGTACCCAAAAATCTTATTCTGAAAGACTCCAATTCTTCTGTCGAAGTCGGTGCAGCTGAATTTACTTCTGCCAGTAATTCTTCTATCTTTTTAAATGCTTCCACTCGTCTCACATATTTAGATGGTCCAAAGTTACGTTTTAGTTTTAACTCAATTTACTATTTTAGCCCTGTGCCCAACTTAGAGAAGCAACAAACCAACCTCAGCATCCTTATTGACCTTTGGGTATATCTATATCTAGCAGGCTTGGTATTCTCTAAAGCCTTGTTATCTATAGCGATGATAGGCTTTGCGGGCACGGCGCTCTATCATTGGTATACGACCAAGGACAGGGAAATCAAGGAACTGACACCATTTCTATTTCCAGTCATCATCTTTCTCATCACCTTACTGACAGGCAATAACTCAGAAGATAAGTCTGTGCTCTTTGATTTTATAATGAAAAAGCTGCCATTTCTGATTCTCCCATTTGCTTTTTTCAGTGTACGGTCACATCTGGCAAAGCGGTATCATCATTATCTCACTGCTTTTGTTTTTGTGGTGACGATCATCTCACTAGGTGTTTTGGGTAACTATCTGATGAATTTCGAGTTGCTGAATGATGCTATCAGTAAAGGAAAAGCTATCACAACTCCGATAGACCATACGGAGTTTAGCATCTATATCGGTTTTGCTGCAATCAGTAGTATGTTTCTCTGTCTCGAAAACAGATCTTCTGTGAGATACGGGACTAAAACCACTTTGCTTTATATCACTATCTTTCTGATCATCTTTTTGCATGTACTTGCCGTAAGATCGGGCTTGGCTGTATTCTATGCAACTGTTTTGGTGGTGGGTTCCTACTATCTGATTAAGAACCGCAGATTCAAGATGCTTATGGGCTTTTTGGTGCTAGTAATTATTCTTCCGTTATTGGCCGTCAATACGGTCCCTAGCCTTAAAAAGAAAGTCGGGTATTTCTACTGGGACATCGGCAAGTACAAAAAGGGAGAAGGTGTCAATCTTTCTGACTCACAGCGTCTGTATTCCCTAAGAGCAGGGTGGGAGATCTTTCAAGAAAATCCTTATCTAGGTGTCGGTGTAGGTGATCTAAAGGCGGAATGCAAAAAGAAATATGTAGAGTATCTCGGTGAGCCTCTGGATCATTATCCGCATAATCAATATTTGTTTGTATTGGCAAGCATGGGCATTTTGGGTTTTCTGTTCTATCTCTGGTTTTTGCTCGGACCGCTGGTCTACTTCAGAAAAAAATATGATCCTTATTTCATGACCCTCTATGGCGTCATCCTAGTTTCTGCCTTAGTAGAAAATACCCTGGAAAGAACTTTTAGTATAGGATTTTATCTTTTCTTCGTCCTACTATGTATAAGCTATATGACTAGGCCATGGGCGCAACAGAAATAATCATTTCTCTTATAGGTGGGTTTTGTGCTGGCATCCTCAATGCTCTTGCGGGCTTCGGTTCCATCATTACACTGGCGATATATATGGATGTACTGGGCATACCCGGTCATCTCGCCAATGCCACAAATAGGGTCAATGTTCTGGCTAGCAGCACTGTAAGTGCAGCTACTTTCTACAAAAATGGTAAGTTGGATATCAGCGGTGGGAAGTGGATTATCGTTTCTGTCTTTCTAGGAGCGATGGTCGGTGTCTATATGGCTACCCAAATAGATGCTGCAGGATTTAAGCAGGCATTCAAATATCTTCTTGTGCCGATTTTGTTTCTTTTATTACTCAATCCAAAAAGATTTATCACCCCTGATCCTGATAGAGCTATAAGTTCTCCTTGGATAACAATGCCTTTGTATTTTCTAATTGGCATCTATGCGGGTTTTATCCAAGCGGGGTTCGGTGTTTTGTTTCTGATGATAGCTGTGATGTTGTCCAAGTATGATCTCATCTTCGGCAACGGACTGAAGATTATCATTGTTGCAATTTATGGTTTTGTGATTGTGCTTATCTTCCAATATAACGGTATGATTATATGGAAGGCTGGGGTAGCGTTATCTATAGGTCAGGCGCTGGGTGGCTATCTTGCTTCCCGCAATATGGCAAGAATGAAAGGGGCAAACAAATATGCTTACTGGATATTGATTATAATAGTAGTAGGGGTTATAATCAAGAACTTCGAGTTGTGGAAGTTATTCATGTAGAAGGGTGCCCCTCGAAATCCTGTGTGGTTCTTTCGGAGCACCCTCATTACTAACTATTGTACGATTCCCTTATCTGCAGTAGGATCCGTATCTAGAACTTGCTACTCTTCTTCTACTTCTGTTCACATAAGGGTTTATGAGATAATTGATGTCTGCTTTGATAGCATTTATTCTCCTTCTCTCATTCCTGCTCAGATAGCCATCCCTGTAGGCGTATCTTTCTTCCTCTCGAAGGTTCTTTACAAGTCTCGACAGCTGTCTGCGCTCTGTTCTGTTCATATAAGCGGTGTAGCGATCATAAGCTTTGTAATCTGTATAGTACCTGTCGTAGGAATTGTATCTATAAGATTGGTGGTTGTTACTAGAGTAATATCCACATTGTGCTAATGAGGCGGAGCTGAACCCGATTATCATTAGTGCCGAAAAAATTAGTTGCCATTTCATAACTTATGGTTTTCTAGTTACTGATCGGCCAGGACCAGGCGTCCAATACGGACTAGTTAATTCATTGACGCCTAAAGATTTATGAAGTTTACTGAGCTATATATCAGTTAACTAGACTTTAACCGAGTTAAAGCTCTTAACACGGAGAATGTTAAAATTCTATGATTTGATTACTTTAGATTTCTTGTGTTATAATTATGTAAATATTGCAGTAACACCATCTATAGTACAAAAACTTCATTATGAAAACGCTTTACTTCTTCCTATTGGTTCTGATAAGTTCGTCAGCCTTCAGCCAGCTGAGTTCCTATAACATTGCGGACTATCTGTATCCCGATGTGCAAAGAAAGACGCTTATGCTCAGGCCATTTGTAGATTTTAATAATACAAACAATTCCTTATTGGGTGATTTTGCTTTTTTCGGTGCCCGTGTAGATTTATTTGGTTCTGATTTTATAAACAGTAGAAAGCGACAGCTAAGGCTAGCTTATAATTTAGAACTTGGATTTACAACTAGATCTGATAATCATCCCATCCAAACCGGTCAGGATGGTCTTTTTGGAGGTGTCTCTGTAGATCTTGTAAATAGATACTTCTTCAAGCCTAAGCGCTTTTTTGAGATTGATATATCTGGTTCTCTTGATTATAATGACGCCTCTACAAGTACTCAAAGCCCCGTTTTTAGAAATGAACTGGTTGCTGACCTTAGTGTAGCACCAAAAATCGGTTTTGGCAGACTGGAGTTTGTTACTGATGCATGGCTTGCTCTTACCATACTAGAGGAGTTGCAAAATGCGGGTTGCCTAAGCAAAGACTTAGATCATAATGAGATAACCTTACTTGCAGAAAAAGTAAGTGAGTTACGGAATTACAGGCATGTAGATTTCAGATTGGAAAACATTTATGAGTTTGAGCAATTGGCCACTTATCTTATAAATGAAGGATATATGGATGCCGAGAATTATAAATCCTTTGCGATTCTTAAGGATGCTTATGACTTTGAGGGCTTTGTTATTAGAGAAAATGGGCAACAATTTACAGTAGGGTTAGAACTGGACATTAATTATATAAATGAAAACTTTTCAGCACCCAGAACGCGATTGCTCAATACTATTGCTCCCATTGCCGTTTACGAACGCAAAAAGGCAATTTCTTCAGATTGGCAGTTTGACCAGAGATATGAGCTTCGGGCAGGGATATGGAGGTTCAGTCCTCTGGATACAGAAATGGTGGATCGGCTCAATTTTATTCGGTTCAACAGTGTACATACAGTAGGGTATTATCTAAGTCAGCGAACCAACTTTGAAGTAGATCTCAATATATTATATCGCCTTATCGATGGAGATTTTCAAAATCAAACCTTTTTTAGTGCCACGCTAATTCCTAGATACAATTACTATATCTCGCCCAACCTGAGGCTTTTTGCGAATGGCTTTCTTTCTCTTGTCGACCTTGGAGATGACGCATTCGGCAGTAGTACTAATGTAAACTCATCATTGCAGGCAGGAATAAATTACTTTTTCTATTAATGTGTTTACCATGCAGATTGACTGCACTTAGGTCCTTACATTAGCTATGTATTAAAATACGAAGCTAATGTTAGACCTATTCTCCAGTGTAGAAGCAGACAATCAAGAAAACAAAAAAGCACCTACGAAATACGATAGGACTTTTACCAGAGCCTACGATAGACTTAATAGTGAGCAGCGAGCCGCAGTAGACACTATAGAAGGCCCTGTAATGGTCAATGCTGGCCCTGGGACTGGTAAAACTCAGATTCTAGCGACCCGTATAGGCAAGATTCTAGTGGAGCAGAATGTGGCTCCACATAATATTCTTTGTCTGACCTATACCGACTCCGCAACAATAGCGATGCGTAACAGGCTAGTACAGTTTATAGGGCCTACTGCCCATCAGGTGCATATCTATACTTTTCATGGCTTTTGTAATCAGGTTATACAGGAAAACCTGGACATCTTTGGAGGTTACAGACAACTGGAACCCATTACAGATCTGGAAAGTGTGGATGTTTTCAGAGAACTGATAGACCAGTTGGACGACAAGAACCCACTGAAGAGATTTAAGTATGACAAGTACTATGAAGGCAAGAGAATGAAGCAGCTCTTCCAACTCATGAAAAAGGAAAACCTGACTTCAGAAGACCTGTACGGAGCAATAACAGCTTATATAGCCGACCTTCCAAACAGAGATGGATATACTTATAAGCGGAAGTACACAGATAAAAAAACTGGCAAGGTCTATCAGCAAGGAGATATCAATGAAAGGAAAGTCAATGAAAAAATCGCAAGTTTCAAAGAGCTACAGGCAGCTATAGACCAGTATGCTAACTTTAATAAAATCATGGATGAAAACTCCAGATATGATTTTAATGACATGATTCTGTGGGTACTAGATCACTTTGCTAAAAACGAAAATCTCTTAGCACGGTATCAGGAACGCTACCATTATTTCCTAGTAGATGAGTATCAAGATACCAATGGTGCCCAAAATGAACTGCTTGATTTATTGGTTTCTTACTGGGATAATCCCAATGTATTTGTAGTAGGTGATGACGATCAGGCCATATATAAGTTCCAAGGTGCCAATTTGGGAAACATCCTAGAGTTTCAAAAGAAATACAATCCTTACACCATTGTGCTCGAAAAGAACTACAGATCTAATCAGCTTATTCTAGATAAAGCCAAAGATCTCATTCTGAACAACCAAGAAAGACTAGTCGTGCAAGTAGACGGCTTATCCAAAGAACTCACAGCTGCTGGTCCCCATAAATCAGATGCTACCAAACCTATCATTCTCAGTTACAGCAAGATCTCTGACGAAACCGCAGATCTGGTCCGCAAGCTCAAAGAACTCCATGACAATGACTATGAACTGAACAAAGTGGCCATCATCTATCGCAAGCATCGTCAGGTAGAAGATTTGGTTGCCGTACTGGAAAAACTGGGCATACCACTGAATATCAAAAAAAGGGTCAACATACTGGAGCTCCCTCTAATAAGAAACTTGGTCAATATTCTCAGCTATCTGAATGAAGAAATGATTAATTATGAAGACGGGCAGCACCGATTATTCGAGATCTTACATTACAAGTACTTCGGGATCCATCCACTCGATGTCGGAAAGATAGCACTGCACTGCCAGACTGGAGTTGTTGTACAAGACAGTAAAAATGCTGACAAAGAATCTATCAAGCAAAAGAAGGTCTACCCAAAATGGAGAGAAGTTATCGCAGACGAATCCTTACTGACAAGTCTAGGGCTAAAGGACCCAGATACTGTACTCGCTACCTCAAAGTTGCTGGACACTTTGATGACTGAGATTCCTATTATTACTCTTCAGTCACTATTCGAACGTGTAATCAACGAAGGTGGGGTGCTAAAACACATAATGTTGTCGGAAAACAAAGCATGGAACCTACAGGTTGTTAGCACCTTCTTTGATCTCATCAAAAAAGAAACTGCCAAAAACCCCAAACTAAACCTGAAAGCCTTATTGTCGATGATAAAGAAGATGGAAGAAAATGCTATCGACCTTCCCATCAATAAAACAATATCCTCAGAAAACGGACTCAATTTTCTGACAGCCCATTCTGCAAAAGGACTAGAATTCCAGAAAGTGTACATGATAGGATGTACCAAAAAGATCTGGGATGGCTCTAACAGTTCCCAGAATCAATATTCTTTTCCTGATACAGTCAATGCGGATAGCAGCCTAAATATAGAAGACGAACGTAGACTATTCTATGTCGCCATGACTAGAGCTGAAACCCAGCTAACTATATCCTATGCAGAAACCACCGAAGAAGGCAAACAACTGGGTGCCTCTCAGTTTGTAGATGAATTAAGAGTGCATGACAACATCGACGTGGAATATCCTACTGTCAGTGAGGATCATCTTGCTGAATTCTACTACAAACTACTAGAACGCAAAAGGGTCACTATACCACTCATAGAAAAAGATCTGATAGATAAATGGATGGAAGGCTATAAGCTCTCCGTCACACATCTCAATAAGTACCTAAAATGTCCACTCAGTTTTTATTACGAATCCATACTGAGAGTGCCTAGCGCAAGAAATGCGTCTACAGGTTTTGGTACGGCCATGCACCATGCTCTAAATAAGTTCTTTGAAAAAATAGCTGATCCGTCAATGCAAAAACTGGATAGGATGCTGTATCATTTTGAAGAGAGTTTGGTAAAACATCGTTCTCACTTTACCGAAGACGAATTCAAAAGTTATCTGACCCATGGCAAGATGACTTTGGAAAAATTATATAAGGAAAAACTAGAGCAGTGGTTGACTGTCCCTAAGTATGCATTAGAAGAAGAGCTGTCACATGCGGTATATAAAGGCGTTCCGATTAAAGGATTTATAGATAAAGTAGAAATTTTCAAAAATCATGTGAATGTAGTCGATTATAAAACTGGGAAGTATCGCTCTGAAAAATTAAGAAGACCTTCAGATAATGATCCTAATGGTGGCGATTACTGGAGGCAGATTGTTTTCTACAAAATGTTACTCGACAGTGATACTAAAAATGCATGGAAGATGGCTGCTGGGAAAATTTCCTTTATAGAACCCAACAGAAAAACTGGAGAGTTTATAGAAAAGGAATTTGCAGTGCAGCCAGAAGACCTACAGACTGTAGGAGGTCAAATAACTGATACTTACGAAAATATTAAAGCCTACAAATTTGATGAGACTTGTGAAGACACGGATTGCCGTTGGTGTAATTTTACAACGGAGAATTATAAGTTGGCGGCTGTAAAAGAGGCTTTGTAGTTGTAATTTCGATCCTCCTTGTCACCTCGTCCTCTTTGTCACCTCGACCCCAGTGGAGAGGTCTCCGTGCTCGTCATGACAGTAGCTGTAGTTTCGAAGCTCCTTTTTTGTCACCTCGACCATCAGCAGGGTTTACGTCATTGTCATTTCCCGAGCACTGGGATGTCTCCACAAGGTCGACATGACAATAGGGTTACTAAGTTATGTTCTCTTTATAAGTGAAGTATCGAAGCTCTTTGTCACCTCGACCATCAGCAGGGTTTACAATTGATCATTATCATTTCCCGATTATCATTTCCCGAGCACTGAGATGTCTCCACAAGGTCTACATGACAATAGGGTTACTAAGTTATGTTCTCTTTAT
>CAZKXO010000047.1:0-3216 GCA_964556525.1 uncultured Saprospiraceae bacterium | reverse complement strand
CCTCGACCATTAGCAGGGTTTACAATTGATCATTATCATTTCCCGATTATCATTTCCCGAGCACTGGGATGTCTCCACAAGGTCTACATGACAATAGAGTTACTAAGTTATGTTTTTTGTACTATCGGTTATTGCATAAAAAAATCCCCAACTCGTAAGAGTTGAGGATTCTTATTCTGTTAGACTTTTTCTATTAAATCTCTACATGGCTCCAGTTTTCACCAGACTGTATTCTGTTAATCTGAGTGATAGAAACGCCATACTTTTGAGCGAGAGAAGTCTTTGTTTTGTTCCCTTTCTTAAGGCTTTTCTTGATAGTTCTAACTTTAGCTTCAGTAAGCTTAGAGTTGTAACCACCTTTTCTGTCTAGCCCTTCGAAAGTACCTAATTTCTTATGATGTGCAGACCATTCATCTCTGGTTGCCCACATAATGTTCTTTGCCTTGTTGTTTTTCTTGTCACCATCTTTGTGGCATACAACAACTTGATTTTTCTTCTTTCTGCCACCGAAAAGTTCTGCAACTAATCTGTGCACATAGAAAGTTTGTCTCTTACCATCTTCCAATTTGATATTAAATTGGTGATAGCCACCTTTAGTGTAGGTTCCTTTAATAAGATGCTCATTTTTAGATGATTTGTCTACACTTTTGATTCTACCATTAGTTGAGATCATATAGTACATTCTCTTGGTAGTGCCGTTGGATTTGACTTTTTTCCAAACCTCCGACTTAGGGGATTTTACGACCTTAGGTCCTTCTTTTTTTTTCTTTGCCATTAATTTGATTTCCTTAATAATAAAATAGAGTAAAAAGCTAAGGCAATAAAAGCAAAAAATATATAACAAGCAAGTTTGTAACTAAACTTGTGTAAAACTATTTCCCGCATGCTTCTTGCCTACCTTCCTGACCGTGAAACAATGGGAGCTAAAATTTAATTCAGCTTACTTAATTACCATTACTTCTATCCTTCTATTTTCAGCTCGACCTTCCGGCGTGCCATTATCCGAAACTGGATTAGCAGCACCGAATCCTTCTGTCATAATTCTACCTGCATCTATACCCGCAGCCACAAGTCTGTTCTGAACTGCATCTGCTCTCTGCTGAGATAAGGTAAGATTAGAATCAGGATTTCCTTGACTATCGGTGTGGCCTTCTATTTTTACCTTGACATCAGTGTATGCTTTTAGGATGGCAGAAAGATTATCTACTTCCAGTCCAGATTCTCCATCTATGGTTGCAGATCCTGAAGCGAATTTTAGATTATTGAATCTAAATCTGGCATCACCATCAGCGCCACCTTTTATATAGTTCATCATTTGGTCTCCAGCAGAGCCAGCAGCAAAAGTTATTTTGTCAAGCATGCCTTTAGCAGCAGCATTGATGTTACCGAATACATTTGTGACTGCTGCCGGTGCTTCCTTGACCACTTCAGTCACTTTCTCTACAGGTGCAGCTACTGTTCTTGCAACATTATCTACTGCGCCACAACCTAGAACTTTAGTCAATAAAAACCATCCAGCTATAAGTAATAGTAACAAAGGCAGTAACCACTTCAGAAAACCCATACCTGTCGAAGCCGACTCATTGGCAGTTGTCGTAACCGCCTCTGTTACTGGTACTGCTTTTTCGGCTTTAGCCTCCATAGGTGTGATTTCTTCTTTTACCTTCACTTTCTTTTTCTTGACAGGCTTCACTTCTTCCACTACCTCTTTCTTCTTCCATCCAAATGCTGACAACTCAGCCGCGTCCATAAAACCCTTAGGCACCGCAGCTTCTACATGCCCTTTCTGTCCATTAAGTAAACTCTTAAGTCCACTGACATCCAGATTGTTTTCTTGTACATGCTGGCCTAATGAATTGAGTAAGAGAGGTGCACAAATTTTCATCAATTTAGATGAGGTTTTCTTTCTTACTTCTGATTCTGATGCTACACTGTTGGTCGCTTCTCTTAGCCTTCCGGGGTAGATACTAGGCAAGAAATTCGCTCCTCTATTTACCATACCATTTACTGTCTGAGGACTTCTAGTAAAGATATCCTCGATGTCATACTCTCTTATTTTCTCAGAAGAAAGGATCTTATGAAGGTCCTTAGCACCTTTATCATAAGAAGCTCTCTGAACCATACCAGCCAGAATCGCAGCAAAGGTCCCATCTACTGCCTTACCAGCATTCAACTTGTCCTCATCGAAAAAATTTGAAGTATGCTCTGCCAGTGTATAACCCAGTTTGGACTTTAACGTGTCTAAAATATTGATAGCCATAGTTGTATTTTTAGTTTTTAATGTTTCGTAAAGTTAGACGTCAGAAAGTACGGAAAGTAAGCGTTTGGGATATAATTTCTAAAAACTATGTAGTATTATCATACTTTACTCAAATTCTACGCCGAAATGAGATACAAATTTCTTAAATTTTTAGTCGAATCTATTCTATGAAGTTCAAATGCCAAGTAGATATAGCTTGTGATAGAGCCACCGTAATCGAATTTTTCGATAATCCCGATAACATGCAATACTGGCAGGACGATTTTATTTCCTTTGACCATCAGGAAGGAGAGCCAGGTATGCCAGGTGCCACATCTATCATCAAGTACAAACGGGTAGAGCTATTAGAGACCGTCATAGAAAGGAATCTTCCAGATGCTTTTCATGGTAGTTATGAAGGCAGTTGGGGGAAGAATACTATGCATAATTATTTTGAAGAACTGGGACCAGAAAAGACCAGATGGCGTGCAGAAGTGGAATATGTCCAAAAGACTGCCTTGATGATGAAGATTATGGCTACTTTTTTTCCATCAATGTTCCGAAAACAAACTCAAAAGTGGATGGACCAGTTTAAGTACTTTGTAGAATCTAAGATCCAATAAAATTCTAGCTGAAATTTTGAAAAACTATCCCATACTTAAATGTCTTTTCTTGTTCCTAAGTCTCCTGTACTGTGGACTTGTAAGCAGTCAGCAACAGTTATGCGACGGTAATTTGGGTGCCAATATCTTTACGGATGGTGATTTCGGTTCAGGATCGGATAATATTATCAGAACTGACCCTGGGATTGCACCAGGCTATACCTATAACAACAGTTCGACTGCACCTGCTGACGGTTTCTATAATATTACAAATAATATAGGACTATGGAACTTCAACTTTGCCACATGGCTAGAAATCGAAGACAACAGCAATGATCCTGAGGGTTATATGATGGTCGTCAATGCCAGTTTCGA
>CAZKXO010000046.1:0-16816 GCA_964556525.1 uncultured Saprospiraceae bacterium | reverse complement strand
GTAGTTTATACATTAAATATTGAATATAATTATAATGCATTCATGATCAATAAAATCCTATTTGATTAACCTATTTCTGCATGTAATACATTTGCCCTTTCTGTTTTTTTCGAAGTGAAGATCTACTCTTCCGAGCAACATTCCACCCCAGCCACATTGATTTATTAATACCTCCTGACCAAGCTTATTTTGACGTCTGTCAGGAGTCCTCATAAAGGTATGTGTATGACCTCCGAGAATGAGGTCCAAATTTGATGTATTTTCCGCAAGTACGATATCGGACACAAGCTCGCTTCTGTATTTATACCCGAGATGTGAAAGACATATTATATAATCACATTTGTAGTCTCCCTTTAGTAAATCGATTTGGTTTTGCACTTCTACGATTGGATCGAGATATCTTGTTCCACCATATAATTGAGGAGGAACTAATCCTTTCAGTTCAATACCAGCTCCAACGAGACCGATTTTTATCCCATCTTTTTCTATGATTTTCCTTCTTTCTATTTGACCATTTAGAGTGGTATCAGAAAAATCATAATTGCTTACTATAAATGGAAAGTCCGCATGTGGCAATTGTTTGTGAAAGCCTTCCACACCGGCATCGAAATCGTGATTTCCCATGGTTCCAGCATCGTAACCCATTTGTGTCATGAGTTTTATTTCCAATTCTCCTCCGAAAAAGTTGAAATAAGGAGTCCCTTGGAATATATCTCCAGAATCTAATAACAAGATGTTCTTTTCTTGCTCTCTTATAGAGGCAATAAGCTTTGCTCTTTTGGCTGCACCACCCAATCCTTGCTTAGTACTCCCATCCATTGGAAATGGATCTATGCGGCTATGTACATCATTAGTATGGAGGATGGTTATTTTTGTTATTTCAGGATCATGATCGTAAGCACCAAAAGGAAAAGAACCGGAGGCACTGATTAAGGCTCCAGCAAGTGATTGTCCTAAAAATTTTCTTCTATTGATCATTTGAAAATTCTTTTAGAGTTATCAACTTTTATAGGTTTATTTTCTGCCTTTAGCTGTAATAGATGTTCTATAAGAATATCTCTTATAAAAACTCCCGAATCTTCCTGAGGATAAGTTTTTAAGATTTCCGAGGAATCACCTCCATTTGCTACATAATCAGGAATCGCTAGTCTATAGATTTTCTCTTTGTTCATCGGTTTGCCATGTATTGTTATATCAACTGCTTTCCGACCTTTGATTTTGTAATTTAAGGTATGACTGATAGGCCAGCCATTACTTTGAGCATTTTGATCTAGTAGTTGCTGTAATACAGCCCCAGGGATATCAACAGTCACCAAGGTGTTATCGAAAGGCATGAGTTCGTAGATGTCCCTTACGGTGAGTTCTCCTTTTGCAAGGCTAGGTACACGGAGACCACCATAGTTTTGTATTGAGATATCTGATGCTTTGAAAAACATACCATTGGCCTCTTCCAACAAAATATCAGTAAACCAATTTCCAAGATTGGAATTGGGTCTGTCTTTTACAAGTTCTTCAGTGAGTTGACCGAGGGAAACATCCATCTTTTCTGATAATTGCTCAGAATAAGGGGCTATAAGTGCTTCTATTTTCTTATCAGCAGGGTAGAAGCTATTGGTTTCGATATATTGTACATCTGTATCAGCATGATAGGTAACTGTTTTGCAGGCCGCTAAAATGAGCATGCAAGCCAGTACAAGGAATAGGGGCTTTCTATACATTCAATATTAGTTTTGCTTCTTCCTTTATGGCTTTTATTGCAACGGCAGTACTCTTGTTCGCTTTAGACATCAATGCTTTAGACAAGTCATTGCTATTGTCAGAACCAAGTTTGCTAGCAGCATCCGAAACTATGGCTATTATATCGTTTTTTGCCAAGGTAACAATGTCCCACAACTTACCGCTTGTATAGAGCTGTTGCGCCAAGTTGTGCTCGTATTCCTTTTGTACTGATATAATCATTGCATTTTTGAGGTCCTCAGCGGACATATCTCTGGATTTCAGCCTTAGTAGAAGATTTGGGATACTTATCCTGTCACAGAAGAGCAGTAATCGTTCGTAGGCTTGAAGTTTCAATGGTATCGCATCAGATGCATACCTTCCTCTTCCTTCTAGCACCTTAAGTTGGTACTCCTTCTCACCTTGTTGCTTTTGTATAAAATACACTGCGGCAAATACGATTAGGCCAGGAATTGTGAATTTTAGTATTTCTAATACTGTTTCCATAATAATAATACTGTCAAAAGAAAACTTTAAGGTAGAACTAGTGGTTGCAAATGTATATTTTTGAAGTTAATTAATATCTAAGCCTTTTCAACTAATTCTTGTATGAATCAAACCAAAGAAGTACAACAAGCTCCCATAACACTTACTGATGGTGCTGTAGAGCAGCTTGGAATCTTGTTTGAAGAAAAGCATGTACCTGAAGGATACGGACTCAGAGTCGGAATCAAAGGTGGCGGCTGTTCTGGTTTTACTTATGTTTTGGGATTTGACAAGAAGAAAGATGAGGATGATGAATTTGATATTAAAGGCATAAAAATTTACATGGAAAAATCTCATGCACTTTATCTATTAGGCATGGAGATAGATTGGCTGAATGGATTAAATAATAGGGGATTTATCTTCAATAATCCGAATGCTAAGGACACCTGTGGTTGTGGAACAAGTTTTTCTGCCTAATTAATGAACAAATACCGTCTTTGATTCTTATATCTTATGTGCCAACAGATAATGAATCGGCGTAATCAACGAGGCTTTTGATATTAAGACATTGTTTTTCTTGCATATGTCTTTTATCAAAACTACCAGATAGAACTACACAGTAAATCTTCCACCCTATAAGTTGATAACTTGAGTATGTCTCAAGAGACTTGGGTATTTACCCATTAGATGGATTTAAATGTAATAAATTAGATTATACCAAAATTACTTATGAAACTTTTCACATCAGTTCTTTTTTTCGTGTTTGCTATTTCTCTTACCTCTTTTGCACAAACCAAGCAAATAGATAAAGATCTAGAAATAGCACTAGAATCGAACCTCAATGCATATCATCTTAAGTATGTCCAAACTGCCAAATTGTATAACAAGCTAAAAGACCCAAGCAAATTCCACAAAATCAGTCTAGAATTAGCAGGTGAGACCTTTGATCTAGAATTGTGGGATAGTGGCCTGAGGTCTCCAAATCACAGATTACGTCTCGCAAGTGGGGCGAAACAGGAAGGACCAGCTCCTTTACCACTTAAAGGCTACGCAAACGGAGATCCAAGTTCCAATGTAAGACTTACCATCAATCATGGCTTTTTGTCTGGATATGTTAGAATTAACGGTAAGACAATTACAATCCAGCCTGCTCAGAATTATATGAGAACGGCAGCTGAGGATTTATATGTAAGTTATTACGATACAGATGCAATAGATGAGGGTGATCACAAGTGTGGAGGTGTTCATAATGCCATAAGAGAAAAAATACCAACTCCTCATAATAATCCTACCGTCGCTTCTAGGATGGGTATGTGTTATGAAACTGAGATTGCTTTAGCTGCAGATTACTCTATGGTGGTGGAGTTTGGAAATACCAATAATGTGGAAAACCAAATGGAAGCTGTATTAAATGATGTACAGGGTGATTTCGATGATAGTTTTGCGGATGAAATCCTCTATGAACATGTAGACACTTATATCTCTGATTGTAGTACCTGTGACCCATGGACTTCTTCAAACAATGCTGGTGCTCTATTAGATGATTTTACTGATTGGGGACCATCTAATTTAGGTTTTCACGATGTTGCAAGTCTCTGGACTAATAGAAACTTTAATGGATCGACAATAGGGATCGCATGGTTAGGTGCTGTATGTACCAATGCTTCTTATAATGTATTGGAAAACTTCACAAGCTCTTCTAGCTTTTTGAGAGTCTTACAATCTCATGAGTTAGGCCATAATTGGGATGCTGGTCACGATGGTGGTGGAGGATTTATCATGTCAGCATCTATAAATAATACATCCACTTGGTCTAATGCTTCTATCAATGAAATAGAAGATTATTATACTGATGTCAATTGTCTGGATGATTGTACCCAAGGCTCATCACCTGGTGCAGATTTTGATTATGATGTTATAGATCCTTGTACACCAGGAGTTGTAGAGTTTACTGACGAATCTGAAGGTGCAACCAGTTGGTTTTGGACCTTTGAAGGAGGTACACCACAGACTTCTACAGCACAAAATCCAGTTGTAGTTTACAATGTATTTGGCAACTTCGATGTCAGTTTAGAAGTTACTAATGCTTTTGGTACGGATGAGATAGAGAGGGAGGAGATAATAGAAATATTGACACAACCGATTGCAGATTTTGACTTTGAAGGGTCGGAGTTGTTTTATGAATTTTTTGAAGAAACATTTGCAGGCCCTAATGGAGATTTTTTCTGGGAATTTGGAGATGGACTAAATGCTACTGGACCAAACCCAACTCATTTTTATTCTGAGCCTGGCACCTATGAAGTTACTTTGGAAGTAGAAAATGAATGTGATGATGATGAAGTAACAATAGAAATAGAAGTCTATGATGAACCTGAAGTATCTTTTACCGTAGATAGTCAGACAGGCTGTGTAGGAACAGCTTTCCAATTTGAAGATACGAGCTATGGTAACATACAGCAATGGAACTGGTCATTCCCAGGAGGTACACCTTCCAGTTCTAGTCAACCCAATCCTGAAGTTACTTACAGTACTCCAGGAAGTTATGATGTGTCGCTAGAAGTTATAAATCAAGATGGAGATGATGATGTCTTACTTGTAGACTATATAACAGTGGGAGATGCTCCTACAGCGGCATTTACTTTTACGACTTCTGCTAATACAGTAAACTTTACAAATACTACCCAAGGCTCCATTGATAACGTATGGGATTTTGGAGATGGCAATACATCTACAGCTGTATCACCAGTTCATGTCTATGCCGGGTCAGGAGATTACACAGTAGTTCTTACTACAGCTAACAGTTGTGGTACTACACAGACTACTCAGACTGTATCTATACAACTAGAACCAACAGCTGCATTTAGCACAGTCCAAGCGCCGCAAGGTTGTGCAGATTACACTATAAATTATGAAGATAATTCCACTAGTAATCCGAGCTCTTGGAACTGGTCTTTTCCTGGAGGAACACCAGCTACCTCTACTTTGCAAAATCCTGTTGTGACTTATACTACAAAAGGTGTATATGATGTCACGCTGGTCGCCGGTAATAGTTTTGGTTCTAATACTGCGATAGAAGTAGATTATGTTGTTATAGATGAGTTGCCACAGCTGACTCCTACATTTTCCAGCAACCTCTTGTCAGTCAACTTTAATTCACAGGCTGTCAATGCAGATGGTATAAGCTGGAATTTTGGAGATGGCAATACCTCTAACTTAGCTAGTCCAACACATACTTATGCTACTGAAGGCAACTACAATGTAACAGTAACAGCAACAAGTTCTTGCGGTACGGTCACAGAAAATTTGGCAGTTAGTTTGACTTTGGTTCCTACCGCTGCCTTTACTGTCAATAGTACTACAGGATGTGCGCCATACACAACACAGTTTACTGACAATTCTAGTTCTAATGTAACTTCATGGAACTGGACTTTCCCAGGAGGTAACCCTGCAAGTTCTACTCTACAGAATCCTACAGTCAGCTATGACAATCTGGGTTCTTATGATGTAACCCTCGTAGTGTCTAATTCTGTGGGATCTAGTACCTCTAGTCAAACAGGATACATTGTTGTGAATGATGTTCCAGAGTTGTCAGCAAGTTTTGCCGTAGACATTTTAGAAGTTTCGTTTAGCTCAGTCTTTAGTAATGCAGATAATATTTCCTGGAATTTCGGTGATGGCAATAGCTCTACAGATTCGAATCCAGTTCATGTATATGCGTCTGAAGGATCTTATAATGTGACTGCGTCTGCATCTAATGAATGTGGAACAACATCTCAGGAACTTACTGTAAGTTTAACACAGTTGCCATTTGCTAACTTTGCAGCTGATGTAACTTTAGGTTGTCAGGGTTTGGTCGTGAACTATAGAGACAACTCTAGTTCTAATACAACAGCTTGGAACTGGACTTTTCCTGGCGGTACTCCAGCCAGTTCTACAGAGCAAAATCCGACTGTCACTTACAACTCAGTAGGGATTTTTGATGCTTCATTGACAGTAGGTAATTCTTCTGGCTCAAATTCATTGATTTCCGAAGAGCTTATTCAGATTTTAGACATGCCAGATCCTATGTTTACTCAGGAACTAGAAGGCAATGTCTTATTCTTAACGAATACAACACCAATGTCTTCAGTTATATGGACAACAAGCGATGGTGGAATGTCTACGGACCCTAGCTGGTCCTATGCTTTTAGTGAAAATGGAACCTTTAATGTAAGAATGGAGGTAACGAATACGTGTGGCACCTCCGTAGAGGAGTTTGATGTGAGAGTGACAGCTTTGCCTACGAGTGCATTTACAGTCGTACAAGGAGTTAATAATATAAACTGTGTTCCTCAGACAATTCAGTTTCAGAATAATTCCACAGAAGCGACAAGCTTTCAGTGGCAATTCCCAGGAGGAACACCTGCAAATTCTACAGATGAAAACCCTGAAGTAGTATACAATCAGATCGGAGAATATGATGTGACACTTACTGTTTTTAATCAATTCGGCTCTGATCTGATGGAACAAAATAATGCCATCACTGTAACAGATGTACCAGAAGTCAATTTTGAAACTTCTAGTTCTGGATCAGTTGTCAGCTTTACCAATACTTCTATAAGAGGAGAAAGTTATGATTGGGACTTTGGAGATGGAAATTCGAGTACACTTGAAAATCCTGAACATTCCTACCAAATTTCAGACGACTATGTTGTTACACTAAATGTAACAAATGAATGCGGCACTACTACTTTATCAAGAGTGGTCATCGTACAATTTTCGGTTCCAGGAATAAATGCACAGTTCGCACCACAATCAGGCTGCTTGCCTCTGGAAGTACAGATAACAGATATGTCTACTAATGATCCTACTTCGTGGTTGTGGGACTTCCCAGATGGAACACCATCGAGTTCTACAGATCAGAATCCTGTAGTCATATACGACCAACCAGGAGTTTACTCCGTGTTTGCTACAATATCTAATGCTGATGGTACTTCTACCTTTGAATTTCTAGAAGTTGTAGAGGTGTCTGATGTACCTGCTGATCCAGACTTCACCACTACAGTAGAAGGTGATACACTTACAATAGCTAATCAAGCTGTAGCAGGCGTTTCTTATAGCTGGGATTTTGGAGATGGAGGAACAAGTACAGAGACAAGCCCAATGTATATCTATGAAGAACCAGGTATATATACCGTTACACTTCTAGCAACTAATGATTGCGGCAGTACTGAACAAACAGAGACTATAGAAATCATAGAAACAATAGTTGCCACACAGGAGATAAATGAAGTTTTCGGTGACTGGAAGTTAGCGCCAAATCCAAGTAGGGGTGAGTTCACACTAATTTTCGAAGAAAGCTTAGCTGACAATCTAGGGTATCAAATATTTGATTTGCTAGGTCAGTCGATAGAGCAAGGTGAAATAAAAACTGGAATTCGTCAGAAGGATTTGACAATAGAGAATAATGGTGTTTACTTGATAGTCCTCTCCAAAGGAGATCAAGTGGATGTAAGACGAGTGACGGTTATAGACTAAAGCTATAACTCTTTCTATAAAGACAAAAAAAGGAGGCTCATTTGAGCCTCCTTTTTTATTTACATATTCTTTATGATTTCATCTCCAAATTCGGAGCATTTCACTAGAGTGGCATTTTTCATGAGTCTTTCGAAGTCATAAGTAACTTTCTTTGACTTGATGGCTCCTTTGAGTCCCTTCTCTATAGTTTTTCCGACTTTACCCCAACCCATGTAATCAAACATCATTACACCAGAAAGAATCACCGAACTAGGATTGACCTTATCTTGTCCTGCATACTTAGGTGCAGTACCATGTGTTGCTTCGAAAACCGCAACACCAGTTTCATAGTTGATATTGGCTCCAGGAGCAATTCCTATACCTCCTACAGCTGCTGCTAGAGCATCAGAGATATAGTCTCCATTGAGGTTAAGAGTAGCGATAACATCATATTCTGCTGGTCTTAGAAGGATCTGCTGAAGGAATGCATCTGCGATCACATCCTTAATGATGATTTCTCTGTCCTTGTGCTTTATAACCTGCCATGGTCCTCCATCCAGATCGGTAGCACCAAATTCACTCTTAGCCAATTCGTAGCCCCATTCTTTGAATTTACCTTCAGTAAATTTCATAATGTTGCCTTTATGGACAAGAGTTACTGATTTGGCCTTTTTGTTTTTGATAGCAGCATTGATTGCAGCTCTTACCAGTCTCTCTGTTCCTTCTACAGATACAGGCTTCACACCTATAGACGCTGTTTTTGGGAATCTGATACCTTTTGCACCCATCTCATCTATTAGGAAAGATTTCACCTTGTCATTCTCTTCAGTACCATGTAGGTATTCTATACCAGCATAGATGTCTTCCGTATTTTCTCTATAGATAACCATATCTACAAGACCTGGTTTTCTTACAGGAGAAGGAACACCTCTATACCATTTTACAGGTCTTACACAAGCATATAAGTCTAATCTTTGTCTGATAGCCACATTAAGAGATCTGAAACCACCTCCTACAGGAGTAGTAAGAGGACCTTTTATTGCAACAAGATGTTCAGCGATCGTATCTGTTGTCTCTTGGGGTAACCAATCTCCAGCTTTTCTAGCATTTGCCTTTTCACCAGCATACACTTCTTTCCAGTGTATCTTTCTATCACCTGCATAGGCCTTTTCTACTGCAGCATCAAAAACTTTACGGGCTGAAGCCCATATGTCAGGTCCTATACCATCTCCTTCAATGAAAGGAATAATAGGATCTTTAGGTACTTGCAGTCTACCTCTTCTGGATAATTTGATTTGTGTTCCACTCATAATATTCTGATTAAGTTCTTTTACCTTTTAAGTTAAAAAGCCACAAAAGTACTTAATAACTTGATTTTATGCCTTAAAAACAGTGTTTTTACCTCTGCAAAGCACCACTTGCTATTAAGTCATGGAAAAATATACAGTTGGCGAAGAGCTTACTTCCTCCTAACCAGTAACCTCTAAAATTGGGATTGTCGACCAAAGCAATGATTTTACCCCCTCCAACTGCTGCACAATGTACTGCCACAGCACCATTTGCCAAGTTTCTGTTTCTCCTTGAAGTGTAGCCACTGAGCACTGGTTGTTCGGTATACTTCATTGGACTTGCAATACTGTTTTCTGTCTCAGCGTAGAATTGTGTTCCTCTCTTAAAGACTGGTAGTATATTTTCTTCGTAACCAAAAAACAAAGGATGATTAAGCTCTATTTCAGTACTGAAAATAGCTCCTCCTATTACTTGTGCTCCTGAAGCTTCTCTCATATTGTCATATACAATTCTAGCCTTGGACCTACTATCACCTTTCACTTTTTCTAGTTTGGTCCAGCCCATTTTATTGGTGAAGTCGATTGCTCTTCTCATCGCAATGATAGTTCCACCTTCTTCGACCCATTTTTGTATTTTCTCTTTAGGCATATCTCTTTCATTATATCGGCCATCAGGAAGTATCAGAACATTGTAACTATCCAGATCTCTAAACCTGATCTGACGCTTGTCTATCATTGTGAATGGTATATGTAATCTCATGTCCAGTTGATACCAGGAAGAACCAGCTTCATAAGCTGTGACACCTTCACCTACAATCATTGCAATTTTTGGCATATCTAAAGTGGTCTGGTCTGGACTGCCTATGGAACTACCAGAAGGAGAATAGCCAGAGTCTATTTCTTGAATATGCACCTTGTACTTATCACTAAGACTATTGACTTTTTCAAAAATCTCAGCGGCTGTGTTCTTTTGATTCCGCAAAGGAATGATGAGGGTTCCACTAGAAAGCAAAGTAGGAATCTCCGCTCTCATAACTTCAGTTGGCTCTGTAGCTATTCTGACCTTAATACCCTCTTTTTGTAGTTGGTAAAGCACAGTGGGTGCATTGTATTGATTCCAAGCTATAGATAAAGCATAGCTCTTGGAGTTGGCAATTGTGTTGTTAAAATCCAGTGATGAAACTTGATCTCCTTTGGCTATGGCATTATTGGTTTCAGCAGAGTACATATTAAAAGCAAGAGGCAAAGTCCAGGCGGAAACATCGTAAAATAGGCTGTCTGGAAATTTATTGACCCGCTCGAATATTGTTTTGATTAAGCCTGATTGCCTTTGGTTCTTTGGAACAACATATGAATAATTGTTTTCGTCATTTTGCCTATAACTATGACCATCTACACTGATTTGATTGTCTAGTTCGTAGACTGATATCTTATGACGATTGAGCAGATCGATAAAAAATGAGGCTTTGAAATAATCCTCAGTCTCAAATACAAAAGAGCCGTTTCTGTTTTTAGATTTTTTGAAGAAATCTTGCTTATACGCCAGAAGTTCATCTTTTAGATTCAAAGCACCTCTCTGTGTGGACATCGAGGTGACTACCTGATTTCTGATTGTAAATGGAAAACTCATAATCCCATTTTCTGTTTCTCTAAGATGCCCTCTAGTACTTGCTTGTTCGAATAGGATTCCGACGCAGCCATTTATATCAGGATAGGTACTGCCTTTACCATAGTAATAATCATCAAATCTTTCTTTAGTGAAATACAATGAGCCTATACTATCTAGAAAGCTTGCATGATAGTTGGCCAGTTTCTCTGTGAGGGTTTGGTTTATTTTTGGTGTATTAGGATTGGTTCTGCTAGGTACTCCTGGTTGGAAAAAGAATGTTGAGTTAGACCCCATCTCATGGTGGTCTGTTAGGATATCGGGTTGCCACTCCTGAAATCTCTTTATACGGCCTTTGCTCTCGGGGTGAATATTGAAAATCCAATCTCTATTTAGGTCAAACCAATAATGATTAGTCCTGCCTGCAGGCCATACCTCATTAAATTCTCTACCTCTTGGATCAGAAGATAAAGTATGGTGCTTATGCATATTAGCCCAAGTGCTAAATCTGTTCAGCCCATCAGGATTGTAGGAGGGATCTAAAATTATGACACAGTTTTCCAGCAGCTCTTCGAGCTCTTCACTCTTACCTGCCAGTAGGTAATAAGCTACCAGGGTAGAAGCATTAGAACCACTACTCTCATTCCCATGTATGCTGTAACCTTGGTAGAGTACGAGAGGGATATCTCCAAAGTCACTTATGTTTCCTGCTTCAGGATCTATAAGACGTGATCTTTTGTTTTTGATTTCATCAAGATTGGCCAAGTTTTTTTCACTAGATATAATCAGATTGACCAAAGGTCGGTTTTCGTGAGTTCTGGCAATTTCCTCAAAAATGCATTTAGGCGAAGACTCGCACAAGCTTTTCATGTACCTATAGAGCTGGTCATGGGTGATATGCCATTCTCCTATCTGATAATTAAGGAAGCTTTTAGGGTCCTCTATTTGCGTATCGTACTGAATATCAGGCAGATAGTATGAGTTTTCTATTTGTGCCTTTACGCTACTTATTTTCATAAAGAAGAGAACAAGTATCATTAGCTTTGTCAATCTGGCTGTCATGCTCAAGAATTTTATATAAATAAAGCCAAAAATCACTAGAGTCTATTTATGTCGTTGCTTGTTTCCTACTTCATTATACCACTTGCAATATTTCTATTGCTCATCAATATTTATTTTAGGCTGAAAATAGCTAGGCAATTCAAATCATTATCTAAGAAGAATATAGATATACATCCTAAAATTTTATTGAATAGGAAACAGAGAATAAGCTATTTTAAGAAGTTTCACCCCTCGAATGTAAACGAACTTCAGGCCTTTGCTACAAATTTAGATAGGCTAATAATTTTTGTCATTGTGGGGTTTACTTTGATACTGTTTAGTTTTCTCTACCTTTATTTCAACCGATAACTGATGAAGGTAGCATTAATAGGTCTTGGGCATCTAGGGAAGATCCATTTTAAGTGTTTAAGGGAAACAGATTTTGAGCTAGTTGGCATTCATGATCCCAAATTTTCTGGCGATTATCAAGGAATCACTTGTTATAAGGATGTGAGAAAACTAATTTCCGAAGCAGATGCATGCATAATTGCAGCTACAACTTCTGCGCACAAAAACTTAACTGAACAAGCCTTGTCTCTAGGGAAGCATTGTTTTGTTGAAAAGCCATTGGCATCTACCTTAGAAGAAACCGAGGGACTCGTACGACTTGCTGGAGATTTTCCTGGATTGACTACACAAGTAGGATTTGTAGAAAGATACAATCCAGCCTTTCAGTTCTTAGAAAAGGAGATTAATGACCCCAAATTTATAGAAGTACATCGCTTGGCACAATTCAATGATAGAGGTATAGATGTCAGTGTTGTCCATGACTTGATGATACATGATTTGGATTTGCTGTTGACAATGAAAAATGCTGTCATAAAGGAGGTAAAAGCCACTGGAGTCAAGGTTTTTACTGATACTTTAGATATATGTAATTCGCGGATAGAGTTTGAGGATGGCTCTGTGGCAAATATTACTGCCAGCAGAATGAGTATGAAGGTGATGCGTAAGTTTAGAATCTTTCAGGAAAATTGTTACCTGAGTATGGATTTACATAAAAAGGAAAGTCAGATAATAAATTTGTCAGATGAGCAGTTAGAGGATTCTATGCAATTCAATATTGGCAAGCAAGAGAAGTATATGCAGTTTAAGTCTTCAGGAGTACTTAAGGGAAATGCTATTGCTGATGAATTGAACGACTTTTACTCCTGTATAAAAACTGGTATCCAAAGTAAGGCAAGCTTCAAGAATGTGCTGCGTACCAGTAGATTAGCTCATGATATCGAGGCTATTGCACTTAACTCATTAAACTAGGACAGATGAAGCATTGTTTCACTTTGATTTTACTGGTTATTCTTGGCGCTTCCTGCGCCCTATTTGACAATTTTAATGAAGAACCGATGTTCTTACAGATCAGTGAGGCTACTTTTCGTCCACCAGTTGGTGTACATCCTTCACATGATATAAGAGATGTATGGGTATTTGCTGATGGTTTTAACGTTGGAATCTTTGAACTACCTGCTCGTGTACCAATTTTAGGCTCAGATTCCGTAGATATAAATCTACTTCCAGGAATCCGTGATAATGGCTTTACCAATTCTGCAAGAGATTTTCCATTTTATAAACCCACAGTGCTCACATTACCTTTCGAAGCTAACTCTGTAGAAGAAATAGACCTAGAGACATCTTATCTTGATGGCATACTCTTCGGTCTTGACGAAGACTTTGAGTCTTCTAATGTTTTTACAGCTGATGTAGATAACGATACCCTTTCATTTCTTGAGATAGTGGACGAAACAATCTTTGGTAATAGTGCGGGCAGAATAGATGTAACTACAGCTACAAGTCGTTTTGAGATAGGCACTAGTCGGTTCTTCCCAACTGACGTATTAGGAACTTCTGAAGTTTATCTGGAAATGGATCATAGGAGCGATGTAAGTTTTGGAGTTGGGTTTATTGGTTTTCAAAATGGATTTGGACAACCTGTACAGGTCATTGATTTATTCCCTTCAGACGATTGGAGAAAACTCTATTTGGACCTTTCTTCTCACATTAATGCAGGTTTGTATGATAGTTATCAGATAGTGATCAGAGGCTCTGGACTCATTGAGTCAGGTTCTATTTGGCTAGACAATCTACGCGTAGTGCATCTCTAATATCAAGCCAACTCGTATTTCTCTAAACCTTCAAATGAATAACCGACGACGTGTAGAACTCCAGTTTTATAGATTTTTTGACTGGTTGGCAGCAGCTTTTGCTTGGTTTATATTTTTCATTTTTCGACATAGAATTATACAACCTGAAGCTAGTATTTCGTCCATACTTTCTGATCAAAAATTAACTATAGGATTGCTAGTTATTCCGTTTGGTTGGGTGATTCTATATTCCATTTTTGATAAGTATTCTGATATCTACAGGTACTCGAGAATAGCAACTTTGAGACGTACTTTCATGCTCACTCTTGTGGGTAGTTTGTTTTTGTTTTTTACCGTACTTGTAGATGATGAAACGACATCTCATGCCAGTTACCTGAAGCCATTTGTAGGCCTGTTTTCCTTGCATTTTTTGATTACTAGTTTCTTTCGAACCTTACTTTTGACCTGGGCGAAGAGTAGAGTAAGACAAGGGAAAGTTAAGTACAATACTTTGATAATAGGAGGGGATGATTTAGCCCTGAAATTATACCAAGAAATAATGAATGGCAACAAAGTTTTAGGACATAGATTTGTTGGATTTATCAACCCTAATGACAAAGAGGGTGGGGTGCTGGAAAAGGAAATTTCACATTTAGGAAAGTTAAATAATTTAGAGCAACTGATACAAGATAGAGAAGTAGAAGAAGTACTCATTGCCATAGAATTTTCGGAGCATACCAAGATAAATACTATCCTTGATCAGCTCTATGATTACAGAGATATCGTCTTAGTGAAAATCATCCCTGACCTTTATAATATACTTCTAGGAAAGGTCAAAATGAATCATATTTATGATGCTGGTCTTATAGCTATCGACCAACAATTGATGCCTAAGTATGAACAACTTCTAAAGAGAATTATAGACATCACAGCAGCTCTTATTCTTATACTTCTGTGTTTGCCTCTTTATGTGTTTGTCGCTATCAAAGTGAAGTTGTCTTCACCTGGTCCACTGTTGTTTCGCCAAGAAAGAATTGGTAGGAATGGTGTGCCATTTGATATTCTTAAATATAGATCAATGTATGTAGACGCCGAGAAAGCAGGTCCCCAATTGAGTAGAGATCATGACCCTAGAATTACTCCTTTTGGAAGGGTCATGCGCAAATGGAGGTTAGATGAGATTCCACAATTTTTCAATCTGCTTAAAGGAGATATGTCCTTAGTCGGACCGAGACCTGAAAGGCAATTTTACATTGATAAAATTGTAGAAAGAGAGAACCTTTATAAACACCTTCTAAAGGTGCGGCCAGGGATAACATCCTGGGGTCAAGTAAAGTATGGATATGCCTCTGATGTGGACCAAATGGTAAAGAGAATGAAGTATGATTTGATGTACCTTGAAAATATGTCTATTTCATTGGATATCAAGATATTATGTTATACTTTACTCATTCTTTTTCAAGGCAAAGGTAAGTAATATGATCAAGAAATACGGATTGATAGGCTATCCTTTGAGCCATACTTTTTCCCCAAAGTATTTTGCAAGTAAGTTTGATCGTGAAGGTCTAGATCATGAATATTTGGCTTATGAAATCGATGATATTTCAAGCTTAGATGAAGTAATTAAATCTGGTGTCTCAGGACTGAATGTAACTATACCATATAAGGAAAAAATTATCCCTTTTCTTAACACTATTGATCCAGCCTCTAAAGCTGTAGGTGCTGTGAATACTATCAAGATACAAAACGGAAAATTACATGGTTACAATACGGATGTATATGGATTTAAGAACTCCCTAGTAAGATTGGATTTGCCATTCTCTATCGAAAAATCTAAATCTCTTATTTTAGGATCAGGAGGTGCAGCCAAAGCTGTAAGATATGTACTAGAAAAGTTAAAATCAAATTGCACTATAGTTTCAAGAACGTTAAAAACTGGAGCTGATCTTACCTATGAGAAATTAAAGCAAAAAGAACTAACTGAATTCGATATAATAGTAAACACAACACCACTGGGTACTTATCCAAAGGTCGATGCAATGGCTCCTATTTTTTATGATCAGATAAATTCTGATCATTTAGTTTATGATTTGATATATAATCCTGATAAATCACTACTTTTGGAAAGAGCAGAAGCGCGAAACGCTGTTATTAAGAATGGCGCAGAAATGTTGATACTGCAAGCAGAGAAATCCTGGGAAATTTGGAATACAGAATTCTAAAAAAAAAACTATAAGTCTGATACAAAACATGGCAAATTCTTCTTTTGAATATTTGGATTTTGACAATACTGAAATAGCATTCAGCTATAAATCTGACAAAGAACTAAAGCGATTAAAATGGCTCTTCAGTATGATGAATAACTCTTCATTAGTAAAGCTTGGTTCTTCAGTTATGCCACCACTATTGAAGATTAATTTTCCATTGGTTAGAAGAATCGTTAAGGCCACAATCTTCAAGCAATTTGTTGGAGGAGAAAATATTATTGATACACAGAAAATCATTGATTTACTTTATCAATATAAAGCTCTAACCGTTCTTGACTATGGGGCTGAAGCAATGACTGCAGAAGAGGACTTAGATGCAGTAGTTGCAGAGACATCCAGAGCTATAGAGTTTGCTGCATCTAATGTTTCTGTACCTATAGTTAGTACAAAGATAACTGCACTTGCAGACAATGATTTACTAATCAAGATTCAGTCAGGTGATTCTCTCACTGTAGAAGAAGAGGATCAGCGTAAGAAATTAATTAGACGGATAGATACTATATGTAAGAAGGCTTATGACTATAAAGTAGGAGTGATGGTAGATGCCGAGGAAAGTTGGTTGCAAGATACTATCGATGATTTAGTATCTGATTTAATGGAGAATTACAATAAAAAGCAAGTCATTGTTTTTAACACTTTTCAACTTTATAGAAAAGATAAATACGATTTTCTTAAATCTTCTTGCGAAAAAGCTATAAAGGGAAATTATATTTTAGGCGCAAAATTGGTTAGAGGAGCTTATATGGAAAAAGAAAGAGCCTATGCAGATGAAAAGGA
>CAZKXO010000045.1:0-17116 GCA_964556525.1 uncultured Saprospiraceae bacterium | reverse complement strand
GTAAATTGCATAATAACCTACCGATAAACTACTTCCCCTCTAACTTCCTAAAAAACTCATCCATCCCGGGCTGATTGATTTTGAAACCTTCCTCTTCCTTTGCTTCATCAGCGATAGCTCTTACATCAGCCAGTAATTTTTTGGCGTCATAAATGACACCATCCTTTATGGTGTAGACTACCCCACCAGCTCTAATGATTTCATTATCTTCTGTCAGCTTTATAGCCCCGGTACCGTACAGCACTTTGAGATTAGCTAAAGGATTTTCTTCTAGTAGAATTAGATCTGCTTTCTTACCTACTTCTATACTACCTATTTCATCATCCATACCTAGTGCTTCTGCACCATATAAAGTCGCCGATCTAATAACTTCTAGTGGGTGGAATCCAGCTTCACGCAGCAATTCTAACTCCCTTATATACCCGAAGCCATACAACTTATAGATAAAGCCTGAGTCTGAGCCTGCGGTAACACGACCACCTCTGTTTTTGTATTCATTGACAAAGGTCATCCAGAGTTTATAATTATCTCGCCAGTCGACTTCTTGCTCTGTACCCCAGAAGTGCCAGTAAGACCCATGAGATATCTTACTTGGCAGAAAGAATCTCCATAGACTCGGCAGTGTATATATCTCATGCCATTCTTCACGTCTGGCGCGATGGAGATCACGACTGGCTTCATAGATATTGAAGGTAGGGTCTATAGTAAAGTCCAGATCTAGTAACTCTTGCATGACGGCTTCCCATTTTTCGGAGTAGGGTTCTGCGGCTTGTTTCCAGAGTCGTCCTGCTTCCTCAAATCTGTGTTGCTCATTCTGATAGTTATAGTCTAGTGGATAGTCTTGTATCGTTCTATCTACAAACAAGGCCTCTGGCAGTCCATACCAGTGCTCCATTGTTGTCAGCCCTGCTTCGGCAGAGTGCAACACATTCCATCTTGCTACATCTAATTGTGCATGGTGGCAGGCAGAACGTAAGCCCAGTTTTTTATTCTCTCGCAGTGCGGCATCAAAAATCTTCGGCGGAAGACCGAAAAACTTTATACCATCTGCACCTTTATTTGCATTGCTTTGCACCCAAGATCTTGCTTGTTCTGGTGTAGAAATCGGCTCTTTACTTCCTTGTCCAAAAACCGTATAGGCTTGTATCCGCGGGGCAGTAATTTTATTTTTCTCGCTTAGTTTTTTATGCTCCAGTGTCCAGTCTAGACCATTGCCACAAGAGGGCTCACGTATGGTCGTAATGCCGTGACCCATCCACAGCTTAAATACGTACTCTGCTGTGGTGCCTTGGGACTTTCCTCCTATATGTCCATGCATATCCACGAGCCCAGGAAGAAGATACATTCCTTCAGCTTCTAGTTCATGCCCACCTTCTATTAGCTTAGGTCGTCGGTCAGGATTTATCTCTACGCCAGGATAACCCACACGATTTATTCTCTTTATAATATTATTCTCTATGACGACATCTACAGGGCCCAGAGGAGGTGCACCTGTACTATTAATCAATGTAACACCTCTGATGATAAGTTGCGTAAATGGTCCTTCTCCTTCATTGATGATAGGCGCTGATTCTACCTGAGCAGTCATAAGGTGGCCGGCCAGCAGCAATAGGGCGAAAAGCAATAATCTCATAGTGTCGTAATTATAGGTAAGTGGAAGGTATATAATGTAAAAAGACCACCCAAATAATTGGGCAGTCTTTTTTTTGTTAAAGAACCAGAAAGCTTTCTCCCCGGTCATACACCTTTTCATCTTTATACACCGCCGTTAAGCTTGTTTTGTAATTCTTTGAGAGCATCCCAGTCTCCTTTGGCTGCAAGTGCAGCTTGCTTAGGCCACGTACTTGGGTTATGCATTTGGTATCTAGGTCCTGCTGCTTCCAGGATTGCTTTAAGTTGCTCTGGCGTACTAGCAGCCATCTGAGCAAATGTAGTGACACCACCATTGTTCATGATTTCGGATAGTTTCGGACCTATACCTTCTATCTTCTTGAGATCATCAGGTACAGCTGGAGTTGCAGATTCTGGAGTGGGAGTAGGCACAGGTGCTGTTGCCACTCTTCTTCTGTCTACTTCCTTCATTTCACTATCTAAAGTTGTTCTAGAAGTCTCTACAGCGACGCCTCTTTTCTGCTTGATAGTCTGCGCCATCATAGCTTGTAGCTGTGCCATATCTATTTCTTGTATCACTTCCACTTCTTTGATTATCTCTACAGGCACTTCCTTGATCACTTCTACTTCTACCTCTACTTCTTTGATTACTTCTACTGGCACTTCCTTGATCACTTCTACTTCTTTGATTACCTGCACTTCTTTGATTACCTCTACAGGGACTTCTTTGACCACTTCTTTTATCACTTCCACTTCTTTAATAACTTCTACAGGAACTTCTTTTGTTACCTCTACTTCTTTTATAACTTCCACTTCTTTGATTACTTCTACTGGTACTTCTTTGACCACTTCTTTTATCACTTCTCTTTCTACTATTTTCTCTACAGGTACTTCCTTAGTAACTTCTACTTCCTTGATCACTTCTACTTCTTTTGCTACAGCAACTTCTCTAGTTACTTGTACTTCCTTGATCACTTCTACAGGTACCTGCTTGATGACTTCTACTTCTTTTATCACTTCTACTGGGACTTCTTTTATCACCTCTACTTGAACTTCTTTTATAACTTCTACCTCTTTAACTACTTCTACAGGTATTTCTTTTATAACTTCTACTTCCTTGATCACCTCTACTTCTTTTGCTACAGTTACCTCTTTAAGTACTTCTACTTCTTTTATAACTTCTACTTCTCTAACTACTTCTACAGGCTTTTCTACTATTTTTTCTATTTCCACTATTTTTTCTACCTCTATTTCTTTTGCCGGTCTACTTTGTGCCTCACTCAGTAATTTCTTTGTGTTGAAGTATTTAGCATCGAGGGCTTTGTATTTATTGATCTCTTCTGTGTTTTTATTAGTAAGAGCCGAGATTTCCAACTTTTGGGTTTTTATGGTACTATCAAAAGGGGAAGTATCAAAAGTTTTAGCATTTCCAGCCAACCAACCTAATAAGCCGGCAACTAACCCTAATATGAATGGTAAAATGAAGCAAGACATTTTATTTAGTTTTTAGTGTTTTTAAAATTAATGTTAGTGTGGTTGTTGGTGGTTTTATTCGGCTACGCCAATCGTTGTGGTTGCGCCTTTTATTAAAGACTTTGTTTTAGGGTTAAAATTACAAGTCGTGAACTTTGTAGCTTGAGCACCTAAGACTATTTGACTTTCATTAATACCGAATTCGCTAATCAGATAACTTTTAATGGCGTCAGCTCTTGCCAAACCTAAATTTTCAAAGGCTTCTGGTTTCTTTTCTTCCTTATGATAGTAAGCTTCTACTTGTAAAGATTTATCAGGGTTTTCGTTTAAGAAGTCCGCTACTTTTACAAGAAGGTTTTCAGTACCTGCTCCTAGTTGTTGTTTCAACTCTGCACTATGTTGGCCAAAAATGAAATTCTCAGTAGTAGTTACTTTAAAATCGCCATCTGCAAATACTAGTGATCTGTCACAATCTCCTTTTGTGGCTGCCCCAGCTGCAGCTGAAGAAGCTGTAGCTGCAGGTTTTTTAGTTTCACTTCCTCCGCAGTATTTCTTGGAGATAAAATAAGAGCCTAAAAGAACCCAGAGTAATAATGCTATAATATAAAATGTACGCATTGTTAAAATTTTTTTTTGAGTATTTTAAAACTCAGTGGTTGTGATTAATAGTTAGTTATAAGTGTAAAAAACACATTAAATATTTTTTACATATGATACATACCAATTTTTGTACCAAAACTGAATTTAGGGGCTCTTACCCCTATTAACTCACCCGACTTTAACATATGAAACAGATCAGTAAAAAGTGCTCAAAATGTATAACTGACTGATATTGAAGTGTTAATATACGATTTCTAGTTTTGTTTTCCTACATAAACTTTTCACTTGGGGATGGTGGAGCTCGCTGTAGTGATTATTATTTTTCCTGTAATCAATAAGAGCATAACTAATATCATTAGGAATTCACTACCTATCTATGACAAGAAGGTATAATTTTCACCCCAATTCAAGGCTGCGAATGAAGAACTGAAGATGCGTTGAGGTTCTTTCAGGCCAGGCAGTAGCGAATTGCACAAGAAAAGACTTTGTTTTAGATCGTAAAGAGTAATGAGGCAAACACCATCAACCTACTCTACTACCAACCTGCCGACATGTACTCTTTCTTTGGTTTTGAGCAGTACATTATAGGAACCTGCTATAAGTCCAGAGACATCTACCCGACTTTGATTCTGAGTACTCAATACTTTACGGCCTATATTGTCCAGTATATCTAATTTGTAATCAGTTACTAACTCATTTTCAGTAGTTACGGTTATAAAATCTGAACTTGGATTAGGACTTATAGATAGCTTTAATGTATTTGCAGCTAAGTCAGTTACTGAAGTAACCGGCAATAGAAGCTCCTGCAGTGGATAGGTCATGATAGCTCTACCGAAAGTCGCCACAATCAATTCTTCATTAGCTACATTGTATTCCATATCATAACAAACCACATTAGGCATATTGGATCCAAGTCTGCTCCAGTTGTCTCCAAAATCTATGGAAACATAGACGCCACCATCTGTAGCTATGAAGATTATTCTGTCCTCAAAGCCAGGTATAATTAGTATATCATTAACGGCTATGTCCGGTAAGTTGTCTCCAATAGAAACCCAGTCCCCACCTGAATTGTCCGACCTATAGACTCTAGGTATAAAATCATAGTCTTTATAACCTGATAAGGTTACATAGACTGTCTCATCAAAACTGGGACTGGCTTTTACTGAAGTTACAAACCGGCTTGGCAGGCCATCTGTAATATCTGTCCAACTACGACCGTCATCATCTGTAGTCTGGACGATTCCATTTGTGGTACCCGCATAGAGCTTGCCTGGGATTATCGGGGACTCATCCAGTGCAGATATGGTTGTGTTAAGGCTAGACTCAAAGGCAGAAGAGCTTTCTGTGAGGTTTTCTGAGATTTCTTCCCATTCGACATCATAAGAGGAATTGGATTTAAAAACGCTTTCTCTTCCCATATAAAGGACATCAGCACTATGCGGACTTAGAAAATAAGGTGTATCCCAATTGGCACTGCCTGGAAGATTTCCCGTAATAGTATTAAAGTACTCCCCGCCATTTTGGGTCATTAAAATAGTTCCAAACTGTACCTCCCCGAACCAGTGATCAGGATCTCGTGGATCAAAAACTGGTTGGAATCCATCTCCACCAAGTAGCCTATCCCAATTATTTATATTGTCTACATTACCTCTTGTTGTCCCATTATCTTGGGCTCCACCATAATAGATGTCTGGCTCATGAGGATTATATCCTACTCGATAGAACTGGGTAGTAGGAATATTCTCCATATCCTGCCAAGCATCCACATCTCCTACAATTCCATTATACAGTCCACCATCTGTAGCCAATAGAATGACACCATCATCATCTATCATCATGTCATGCTTGTCTGCATGCACTTCATCGAGATACCAAATAGGTGTGGCAGGATCCCAGTCCCCACCAGCATCGTAAGTTTCCCACAAATCCACAGCCAGAGTATAGATATGGTCAGGATCTGTAGGATCTATCGCTAACTTGGCAAAATACCAACCAAAACCAGCAAAGGCACTGTTGCGGTCATCAGTAAATAAAGAGTCTGTCGGAATTTCAGTAAAATTCTCTCCAAAGTCTGAACTCCTATATATCCCACCAACTTCAAAATCTGTCGCAACTGTTACAGCATATACATTGTTAGGTGCACCTTTGCAGATAGCCAGACCTGTTCTAGATAATGTTGTATCAGGAATACCTACTGCCTTGTCCCAACTCGCCCCACTGTCTCTGGAGAGATAGATACCTGATCCTTCACCCACTATAAGACTTACTTCATTATTTCTCACTCTATCCCAAGTTGCGACGTAGAAGTAATCAGGATTCTCAGGATTAATAATAAAATCAGAAATACCTGTACTATCACTTACAAAAAATATCTTTTCCCAACTGGTTCCACCATCTATTGACCTATACAAACCTCTGGAATCATCTGCTACAAAGGGTAACCCCATGCTTCCTGCAAAGAGGATACTAGGGTCGTCAGGGTGAATCTTAATTTTGGATATGACTCTTTGCTTTTCTAGACCTAGATGGGTCCAGTTTTCACCATAATCCTCAGACTTATAGACACCGCTACCTATGTAAGCCCTGCCTGGAACATTTGGATCTCCCGTACCTATATAAAGCGTACCTGGATTAGAAGGGTCGACTGTAATTTCGGAAATAGAGTTGTAGACTTCATCATCAAATATGGAGGTCCAGTTAATACCGCCATCCATTGTTCTCCACAATCCACCTCCTGCAAAACCAGCGTAGATAATATTTTTATTATCGGGATCTTGATCAATGGCATTTATTCTGGCACCTAGATTTCCAGGGCCTTGTACGGTCCAAGGAAGACTCAGCCCATCTCTTTGGTATTTCTTCCTCTCTACATCTTGCTGTACTTCCAGCTTGCCCCGCTTATATGCTTTCACATTTACATGTGTATCAGGAAATGCTCTTTCTAGGTCTCGTAAATATTGAGGATAAAACTTGTCAGCAAATTTATCTCGTTTCTTTTCCACTTCTACTTGTTCTTCTTTACAAGCAAAACAACAAAGGGTAATTAATACAATGAAGGTTATGAATTTATACATGCTCTAATTTCTGGAGTTAATATAGCTTTTTACTTGGATATTAGTTCGAATTAACAACTTGTCTATCATAGAGAATCACTCCTGCATTAATAGACGACAATAAGGAAGAATGGAATGGGTTAAATATGAATATCGTTATGTTGCAAAATCCTGATATGAGAATAATTTCACTTATAATCACCTTCTATAGATCCTTTGTACTGGTCAGCTTAGCGATTACGGCAATAAGTTTATACCTTCCTAACCAAAAATGGAGCCTCTGCCCTATCAGCATTGATATGGCTAAAATTCATAACACTGGCATACAATCATCCTCTATCATATATATACAGAAACAACGAATTCTATTACTATAATAACCTCGGTTTACCTAAGCTGAAGCTATGGTCTGGTGTCGTAGGCTTAGATCTCATCTTGTTCATCATAAGCAGTGTAATAATCTTGAAACTCAGATGAAAAACATTCTAGAAATAGACAGTGTAATTCTAGAGTTCGGTCTCCAAAGAATTCTCCAAAACGTCTACCTGAAAAGTGAATCAGGTAGAATCACTGGCCTCTTAGGACGGAATGGCACCGGCAAATCAAGTCTGATGAAAATCAGCTTTGGAGAATTAAATCCAACAAACAAATCAATCAGAATAAACAACAAAGCTCTAATAGGTTCTAAACGCAATCCTAACGAGATCAGATATCTTACACTTGAAGATCACCTAAATCAAGAAATATTTGTAGCTGTTAAATCAATGAATAAGATAGAAGAAGAAGGCAATAACGACCGCCTTCAGTCTTTTTATATTGAAAATAAAACATCAGAGGAATATAGTCTCATTTTTAATTTTTTCTATGGTAACAAAGGCTCTGAAAGTCTAGGTTACAAAACCTTTGGCAATAGCACCCTAAATGGTTATGCGTAGGCACAGATTCTAGCCAAAACTTAAGTCATCAGTCAGCTCTTGATATAAAGAACTTCATACAAGAAACATTCGGATAACCTATGTTCTTAATGTAAATAATTGGCAAAGACAAAAGACTAGATTATGAGAATAAAATTCCAAATTAGAAAACTAATAATTTAATAATCAGTTTCTCATTAAGAAACAGAGAGTCTTTTAAATATTCTTGTAAACTTGTCCTAACAACCTCTTGCTATCTATGCCTTACCTATTTCGAGTCTTATTGCTTTTCTTCTTTGCAATTGGCATTCAGCCATCACAAGCTCAAGAGGCGGAAGAACAAGATCAGGATACGACAAAAAACTTTAAGTTATCAGGCTTCCCTGTTCTATTCTTTCTGCCAGAAACAGGACTGGGCTACGGTGCACTAGGTGTAGCGACATTTAGATTCAAAGATGAACCCTACGACAGCAGACCTTCTTCAGCACAGTTGGCTTTTAGTTTTACCACTAGGAAACAGTTACTTATTTTTGCTCCTTACGAACTATACTGGGATAATGAAAAATGGCGGCTATTCGGAGAGCTCGGTTATTACAAGTTTTTCTACAACTTCTTTGGTGTCGGAATAAATTCTGTAGAAGAAAATTTCGAGACTTACGATGTGACCTTTCCCAGACTCAGAGCCTCGCTACTCCATGAAATCTATCCAAAGATATCTGTTGGTGCAGGATACGAACTAGACATCTTTTCTAAATTAAGTTTTCCGGAGGATGGCATTTTGGACAATTCTGATGTACTCGGTAAAGATGGAGGTGGCACCATATCCAATTTGGGATTTTTAGTTGTCTACGACTCTAGGAATGACATCTTCCAGCCTACAAGTGGATTCTTTATACAGAGTAGCATCTTTGGAGGTGCTGGTATTTTTGGCTCTTCTTTTGATTATACAAGAACAACTTTGGATGCCAGATACTACCAAAAAGTAAAGGGAGCTCATAGTTTAGCTACTAACTTTTTCTTATCCCATTCCAGCGCAGGTACACCTTTTCTCAGTCTGAATTATCTAGGAAATAATAAACGGACAAGAGGATTTGACGATAGAAGATTTCAAGACAACTCAGAACTCAGCTTTGCCGCAGAATACAGATTTCCTATCAAAGGCAGATTTGGTGGCGTGGCCTTTGCAGCTACAGGCACTGTTGCGCCAGATTTTGGAGCTTTGTTTTCTACAGAATTTCGTAGTGCTGTAGGTGTGGGTCTTCGGTATGTGATCAATAAAAAAGATGGCATCAGATTACGAGTAGACTATGCAATCTCATCTGAAGGAGGTAATTTTTATTTTACCATCGGCGAATCTTTCTAGCTACAGATCTATAAAGTTATCCAGATCCAAGGTCCAGTCATAATCGGTATAGGATACAGATACGCCTTTGGTAGTGGGAGTAATGTTATACTTGGCAAGAATTTTCTTCACACCCTTCTTTCCTCCAAAATCTCCTCTAAACCAACTAAATAATGGTGTCACTGATACTGAATTACTAGACGTATCATAGTTGGATGTTTTGGCGAGAAAAGCTCTGCTGCTCTTTTCGAATTGCTCATTGATTCTCATAGGAGTCAAGACACCTACTGGAGGACAATCTTTAGCACCGCAATTCAAAACAAAATGTACACGATAATCTCGCTTCTCTACTCTTAGTTGTCTTTCAAATTTACTAGTAAACCATTTTCTGAAATAGCCCAATCCCAGTTCCCACTGAGAACGTCTTATTATACCATGCTCTATCGTAGAGAATGCGACCATCTCTCCGGCTATTTTAATTTGGTCTTTGGAGAAGAAATCTCTTCTATCATCATAATACTCAGGATGTTCTGCAAGAATGACTTGGATATATGCATTGTAAATATTGACCCAGAAGGCAAACTTTTGTTCGTCGGTTTGGAGACTTTCATTCAGTTTTTCTATAGTCGTATTCGCCAACTCATGCTGGATGCTTTTGGTATCCTCACCATTTTTTATTTTAGCCAAGAATTGCTCAGAAAGTGTATTGAAGTGGGAGGAATCTGAGGTACCATCTACCAACTTGGCTTGCTTCTGAGCACAGCCCGTAGAGCATACTAGTGGAAACATCGCTAGAAAAAACCATCTCATCATGAGGCTTATTATTTATAGATTCTTAATCAGTTATTACTACAATGATTTTGTCTAAATTAAGTTTAAGTTATTTTCGGCCTTCAAATTTAATTAAGAAGACCTTAATAATTAATAACATCTGTACAATTTGATAAGTGTTATCATACCTGCCTATAACGAAGCCGAGAACCTATGTGATTTGTTGCCTTGGTTGGAACAACTATCCGAAGGGCATGAGGTAGAGATACTTGTCTCCACAGGGGTCTGTCGAGATGATTATTCTATCTGTCTTAAAGGTTCTGAGCTAACTACTCTCATTTCTGGTAGCAAGAAAGGTCGTGCCGTACAAATGAACGAAGGAGCCAAAAATGCAACAGGCAATACACTGGTCTTTCTACATGCTGATGTCACTCCTCCTACTGGTTTTTTCGATGATATTGCAAATACTTTAAGGGAGAAAGACGCGGGGTTCTTTTCCTACAGTTTTGACAAGAGTAGTTTCCTCCTTAGAGTCAATGCTTCATTTACAAAAAGAAAGAGCCTCTTTACGGGTGGTGGGGACCAATGTTTATTTATAAAAAAAGAGGTATTTGAGAACTTAGGTGGTTTTGACGAAAGGCATATAATCATGGAAGATTTCCAGTTCTTCAGAAAAATGAAAAAGAATTCAGTGCCCTATCGAATAGTTAATAATGACCTGATAGTATCAGCAAGGAAATACCAGCATAATTCTTATATACGGGTCAATCTTACTAATCTGATAATGCTCTTTCTATTCCATCTAGGTTATGCTCCAGACAAGCTGAAAGCCCTACACAATCGTTTGCTAAGAAAATCTTATTGAAAATTTAGATTAGAAAAGGGACACAAATCCAAAGTGCGCCTTAGGCCTACTGAAGTCAAAAGACTGGTCCTGATTCTGACCTACTGCCACGGAAAAATTGAACAAGCCTACCTTGGTTTCGGCTACCAATCCAGCACCTATTCCTATCGCCAACTGGTCATCGCCATTCAGTTCTATGTAGCCAATGTCTACAAAAGGTGCTGAGAAATAAGAATTCTCAGATAACAACAATCGGTATTCCAGACTCGCTACTCCATAATAAGACGTAAACAAAGAAGCTTCATCAAATCCCCTGAGCAACTGATTACCTCCTATCTGAAATTTTTCATTTCTAAGTAACTCGCCTGGTGTATAACGCCAGCCTCCATTGAGAAGTAACCCAATCGTGCCTCTTCTAGCTATAGGCCTAAAATATGACAGCTCTGTAGTCAACTCAAACCTAGGCGAGACCAGGTCCAAAGAATCGTACAAGCTCTGAAAGTCTACCTCACTGTTACTAAGAGCAAGAATACCTGGGTCTATAAGAATTCTACGCTGGCCTCCCACAGCACCTATCTCTATAGAATAGCCTCTACGTGGATTGTACCTATAATCTAATTTAGAAATAACGGCTTTTACAGAAAGTCCAGACTGTGTCACACTGAGATCCTGCGGTAAGGCTCTGGCATTGACAATAGCCAGCGAATCTACTTCCACAATTTTAGAAGACTCAAAGTTCCAAGCCACTTTTATATAGTCAGAACTATTAATCAGATATTGTACACCGAGGTCTGATTTAGTTGTCTGATAATCCAGCGCATTTCTAAAAATTTCGAAGCTGAGGTCTATTGCAAAGGGAGAATCTAGTAAGTAGGGATAATTAAATCGTATATCCAATTTTTGTTGTTCAGGTCTCAGTCGTTCAAAATTCAGGAAAATGTATTCGCCATAGCCCAACTTATTAAGCAGCTCCGTCGTAAAATCCAAGGACAGAAAAAGTTGTCTCCCCTGAATATTATTGGTAGGTATTACTCCGAAAAGCAAATCAAATCTACTGGTATTTCTAGGCTCCACATAAAGATTAAGGGAAGCATAGTCGTAGATAAAACTCAGATTTGGTTCTTCCGTCGTTCTCAGAAAACGGAGTTTATCCAGTTTATCCTTGATCTCTTTTACCTTGGAATGGTCATAGGGTTCGCCCTTGTGAAAATCCAGATAATTTCTTAGATAGCCCTGACGGATCTGTACTTCCCCATTTATAATGATACTGTCTTGGATGATCAGATTGCCTTCGTCTACTTTTAAGGTCCCACTGATGGTGCCTTTATTCATCTGTAAGTCTTGCAGCCTGACTCTAGCAAAGGGGTAGCCTTTGGTGGCATAGTAATCAGCAAGTTTAGATCTACTGTCAAGATACTCCGAGGTCGTTCTTGGTTGATGTATGTCTACCCTATCTAAGAGCTCTTTACTTATAGAATCCAGACTGATCTGATCAAAGGTATATTCAGGGCCCACATGCAGGTAGACTAGGTCACTTCTGGTCAGACTATCATACACGATAGAATCTATCGCCGCCTCTAGTCTGTCTACAGCCAACAGCTCATTGACCTTTTCATTAATCACATCTATGGTCGGTCTTCTATCAGTATTGGCTATCAAAGCATCTTCTAAGGCAGGCTTAGTACCACAAGTCTGAATCAGCTGTATCTGTTCCACTTGCGCCAAGCAATCAGTACTTACAGTCAGCAAGACCAATGCAAAGACTATAGCCTTATAACCAAACAATAGAATAAATTTGTATTTCCAAAGATAAACGTAGATGGCAGGTATTTATGTACATATTCCTTTTTGTAAGCAAGCTTGCCACTATTGTAATTTCCATTTTTCGACGTCTCTAGGACTTATGGACCCACTTGTAGCTGCGATACTAAAGGAAATAGAGCTACAAAGCAACTATCTTAAGGGTGCGACGGTAGAGACTATCTACTTTGGTGGTGGGACACCATCTATTCTATCTACAGCAAACATAGAGCTACTTATCGGAGCACTATACAAGAAACATCCTATCGGCAACAATCTTGAGTTGACCTTGGAGGCCAATCCCGATGACTTGACTAAAACCAAACTTCAAGAACTGGCCTCTATAGGAATCAATCGCCTAAGCATCGGAGTGCAATCTTTTCATGACCGCGACCTCCAATGGATGAATAGGTCTCACAACGGAAAAGAAGCTCTGAGCTGCATTAAGGATGCACAGTCGGTCGGCATTACAGATTTGTCTATAGATCTCATCTTTGGAAGTCAAGCAACGACTATGGCTATCTGGGAAGAAAATCTCTTGCAAGCTGTAGAACTAGATTTGCCACACCTCTCTTGTTATGGGCTTACTGTAGAGGAAGGTACAGCTTTGGCGCATTACATACATACGGGCAAAATGAAACAACTGGATAATAGCCTTGGTGCTGAGCAGTTCGAAATAACTAGACAACTTCTGACTGATAACAAATATGAGCACTACGAAATTTCCAATTATGCCAAAGACCAGCGCTACTCCAGACATAATACCAATTACTGGAAACAAGTCCCTTACCTCGGCCTGGGGCCAGCTGCCCACTCCTATGATGGCATGGATAGACAATGGAATATAGCCAACAACAAAAAGTATCTTGATGCTCTTACTGAAGAGCATCTTCCATTTACCAAAGAAGCACTTAGCACCACAGACAGATACAATGAATATATAATGACTGGCCTACGAACCATGTGGGGTTGTGAGCTGTCACAATTGGACCTGTTGTATCCTAACTGGAAAAGCGAAACCGAAGCAGAGCTCGACCAACTCATAAAGAAGGGTCATGTTTCTATGACAACTGAAAGCATCTTTCTTTCTGCAAAAGGCAAACTTCTAGCAGATCAGGTAATGAGTCAGCTTTTTATAACCGAATAGAATTGCTGTGAATAAAGAGACCCTACTGCATAAATATCTACTTGAGCCAGATCCTAAGAATGCTCAGATCTTCCGCTACAATAAAGTGATGATCTGCCTTATGTCCTTACTTGCCGAAGTGCCGGAAGTAATCATTGCCAATACCAGAATCTACTCTAGATCTCCTATCAGATATCTGCCCTTCTATCCTGCACATAAAGGTGGAGGTGCAATCACCCTCGGCAATCATAAGTGGCACAGCATCACTTACACGGAAAATTTCTTTTCTGATGACCAAAGCAGATATGGCGCCGCTGCCTACGCCAATAAAGTAAGGACTTGGTTAAGGATGTCCGCTCACGAAATTGGCCACCTAAATCATACCTTGCGATTCCGTTCATTCTTAATCTACCTGATCGTATTTGCTTACCAGTATCTAAAATACGGACATGATGCTGCACCGCTGGAAAAAGAAGCCGATTTAGGAACAAGGAATCTTAGTCACTTCAACCACTATCTGAGATCCCAGAATCAGGCATGGACACTTACATCTTTACTGACAAGTGATAAATCAGAAGCTGAGAAGATAGAACAATTAAAGGACTGGTGGTCTGGCTATAGAGGGGAAAGAGTATAGTGTCTGAACAACACAAAAAAATACCCATTATTTACTGAATGATGTAATGAAGTTACCAAATACCAGAACTGTTATTCGAAAATTTAAAGTCTTAGTAAACTCTTATTCCTTGACGGATAAAATTGTTGATTTAGCATTGAATGACAAACAGTTGAAGGACTTCGAGGATGGAATTCAATACTACACAGCTTTGGAATCAAACTACAAAGCGATTGATACTAGAAATATAAAAGATTTCAAAAAATCCAGTATCCCTATTTTCAGACCTAACGAATATTTGAAGCAGATGAATGTTGGTAATTAAGCCTAGACTACCTTGACATAAAACCCATCAGCCCTTCCACAAACTCCTTATTCAGCGGCAAGCTATCATCTTGATACGCTTTCTGTGCATTACTACAGTCAGTTTCTAATTCCTTCAGAACATGTCCCATCCCTTCCACAATAAGCAACTTAGAGCCTGGGCAATTTTCATGTAGCGTCTTTGCATGCTCTGGTGTTACTTGCACATCACAAGTACCACCAATAATCAAGGTAGGCTTAGTAAGTTTGGCAATATTATCAGAAGGGTCCATAGCAATGGCGGACTTCATATAGGGTCTTAGGCTTTCATTAAAGAGAGATTTGATAAGAGGATTAACTTCTGAATAGGGTATGTCATTTTCTAACTCTTCAAAGTGTTTTTCCAACAATGGTGTTAGTTTTGGATACTTGGCCATTTGTTCCATCAATATTTCCTTCATCGTATTACTAGGTCCTGCGATACCGACAAAAGCATCAACAGATGGGTGCTCGGTGGCAGCGACAGTACCTACTATTACACCTTCGCTGTGACCTATCAAGGTTATCTCCTCGAAGTCATTCTTGAATCTATCGACAATAGCTTTTATATCTATTACTCGATCGTATAATGTCATCCGACTTTCTGGCACCTTAGTACTGGCAGCTATACCGCGCTTATCATAACGGTAACTAGAGACACCTACAATAGCCAGTTCATCTGCTAGATACTTGAAGGTATTACTCGCCAGTCCTATCGCGCTGTTACAATCCCGATCGGTAGGGCCAGAACCTGCCAGCATTATTGCCAATTTTTTGCTGGTAACATATTCTAAGGTCCCACTTATTTGGATACTGTCTATTGTATTGATTGTAACTTCTTGAGTTCTTTCATACAAAGCTGCTGGCGTCACAATCTTGCTCTCTGTGGTCTTAGCCGTCGTTTTACATGAAAGAAACAGAGCTAGAAAGAGCAAGAGTAGAATAGAAATCTTATACATACTTCTAATTGTAAGAATTCAAAATAAACTTAGCAGATAGCGTCGCCCAAAAATGGAGTTCCTGCTCATTGGTAGATTTTATCTCAGGCGTCCGTGTGGTGACTGAAGCCATGACTTCTAACAGGTTCAGTATTTGAACTTTTGCACCTAGATAGCCTTCAAGCACAACATGTCTGGTATTTTCGAAATCGATATAGTGACCACTACTCAAACCAAAGAGTCCATTGAGATGAGCATTGTACAAAACAAATCGGGCTGTACCACCTGCTACTAATGAATAGGCAAAATAATCATTGGCAACAGAAAGGATACTGGCATTATTACTATCCGTATAGCCCAAATTGTCTATAAATTTCTCTCCTTTCATCACCTTACCAAAATCAAATCCTAAACCGAAATTGGTATAATAACCAATATTGAAGTCCGGTCTTAGTTGGAACTGAAAAGTCTTGATAGGTTTCCAGACGACAGCTTCTGCTGACATGGTATACATAAACAAAGGAAAACCAGCCCTAAAAACTTGTCCGGTAGGATAATCTTTACTTGGATCTCTTTCCCACAAAGAAGGTACAGGTCGTGAAGTCCCAAACGAATCATTACTATGAAAGAATTCTTGCATCGCCTCAGCTATACCAAAACCTGCAAAACCAAAACTAAAAGTAGAAATCACTGCAAAATCCATTTTCCGTGCTGAGGTTGCGAAGATTTTATTCCCTTCCCACCTCTTGGTAGATCTAAATCCTGTAAAAGAGGAAAAAGGCCTATCTGCAGATAGCAAATAATCATTGCCATGTCTTAGCTGAAAAATCTCTGTCTCATCGGAAATATGTAGAGGCATAAATCCATTAGCAATAAAAGTAAGATCGTGCAATTCCTTTTCATGTCGAAAACCGATACTTTCCAGATAGGGCTTGATAAGAAACTCATCTATCTGTCTTCGGACATAGGGTAAGCCCAGTTTGTCATTGTCCATTTCATAACCAAACAAAGTGACTCTTATGCCTATAGAATAATTTCTGGTCGTCTTCAGGCCAGTACTCAGAAAATCCGCATAATGATCTTGATCAAAAGCAACTTCACCACCACTGAAGTCTCGTTCTTGTGCCGAAGTCTCAGAAGCAATAAATAATAAGAAACTTAGGACCAGGAAAATAATTCTTGTAAAAACCATTGCCCAAAAATAAGAAGTTTGCACTTATGAAACTATAGATATACAAACTGTCATTTTCTATTGAACTGGGTTGGTAAAAATATCTTCCATTCAAAACTCAAAGAAACAAACATTGTTCTATCGATTGAAAAAATGAAAAAAGAAAATTCTGAAAACATTACCTGAGTCAATGGTCTCCTGACCACTTGACGGATTTTGTTACCGCAGACGGATAATCGTTCAGGAGTTGAGACCAAAGTTGTACTTTAAAATTTAATTGATGGAAAACAACCGCTGTCACTTAAGCAAAAGCCAATCGTCAGCCGACTGCGAAGAGTATTAAGCAGTCTATCTTTCTTAATCTAACAACATTAAATTAGTGAAAACTTATGGACTCATATTGTGCAGCAAGGCTTAGTTGTTTTTGGAGACAGCTTTCATTACTCATGATGGAGTAAGTAGTGAATTGTTCTTTCCGCCCGCACCCCTTTGTCCCCTAAAGAGAAGCTCTGCAC
>CAZKXO010000044.1:0-17140 GCA_964556525.1 uncultured Saprospiraceae bacterium | reverse complement strand
GCTCACTGGCTTGAGTAGCCTCAGCCAAGGTGTTCTCTTTGAAGAAATCTATCCCACAGAATATTATGTAAGATTTGATTTGCCAGCTGGTTATATCACAACGCCATCAGATATAGGTGGTATAGATTCTAAGGATTCTGATGTCAATAATTCCAATGGAGTCGGTACTACAAGTATTTTCTTGTTGTCACCAGGTGAGACTGATTTAGATGTGGATGGTGGAATTTTTCTCAATGCAAGTATAGGTGACAAAGTGTGGCATGACAGAAATCTCGATGGCTTCCAAGACAGTAACGAACCCGGTATAGAGAATGTGGAAGTCGAGTTGTATCAGGTGACTGATGACGATGCCAGACTTATAGATGCGACTCTGACTGATAATCTAGGAATCTATATTTTCGATAACTTACCTAACGGAGATTACTTCCTCATATTCTATCCACCTAGTGATTTCGAAATGACTGAACCAGTGGCAGGTGATAATGAGAGGAACAGTGATGCAAGTAAGACTGGAGTCACAGAAATAGTATCTATTGTGAATAGCCAATCAAGAACCGATGTGGACGCGGGTCTGGTAAGACCTTCTAATCAGATCAGAGGCTATACATGGAATGATACCAATAGAGATGGGCTCTATGATTCTGATGAGTCATTTCTAGAAGGTGTTACCGTATGGTTACTCAATAGCAATGATCAACTCATTTTAGAAACTGAGACAGACTTTGCTGGTATCTATTTATTTGACAATATTGCGGACGGCGATTATTATGTGAAAGCGATACCACCTGAAGATTTTGAACATACAATTCAGAATTTTGGAAATGATGATACAATAGATTCTGATCTAGATGCTGAAGGTGATTCAGAGATCTTCAGTTTTAGCGGTTCTACTGTAATTAGAAATGTAGATGCAGGTTTCTTCACAAATGCAGGAAGGCCATCAGCTGTTTTTCCTAATCCAATTTCGGGACCTACTATGAGACTCACTACAGAAATCTATCAGGATGGTCTATCTGTGGATTATATAATTATGGATAGGACTGGTCAGGTTGTTAGTAGAAAGAGTCTAGACACTAATGCACAGCAGGGTAGTGCGGTCTATGATATTCCAGTCCAAGAAATAGATGCTGGAAATTACTTGCTGAGACTAGCCGTAGGAAAAGCGGTAGAGTCTTTACAATTCACAAAAATAACAGGCAATTAGTGCCGCTAAGATAAAGGTTTCAAATTCAAGAAAGTTGAGAATGGTCAGGGCGAAAGTCCTGACTTTTTTTTATGCATCTTTCTGAGAATTTAAAATCAGGAATCGAAAGAGATGTTTTCAATAATTTCTATTCCGTAGCCATCTAGTCCAACTCTTTTTCTTGGGTTATTGGTTAGCAATCGTAGTTTGGTAACGCCAAGTTCATTTAGAATCTGTGCACCGATTCCAAGATCTCTTTGCTGTGTACTGCTTGTACGTGAAGGAAATATTTTGTGCTCTTTCCCTGTTTCTTGAGTTTTCTTAATAGCCTCCAAGCTGGCAAGCACTGGGTCATCATCGTCCTTTTGTCTGAGATATATGAGTACACCTTTACCTTCTTCAGAAATCTTGTTCAATGTTCTGTGTAATTGTACGCCATAGCCCATAAGCAAAGCTCCAAGAATATCCATCGTGTTTGTAGATGAATGTACCCTCGTAAGAACAGGCTCATCCTTAGTCCATTCTCCTTTCGTTATGGCTAGATGTGTTATACCTGAACTTAGTTCATTGAAAGCAATAATGGTAAATGGGCCATACTGAGTATCTATATCGACTCTTGTCATCTCCTTTATCAGCCTTTCTGTAGACATACGAAATGCAACAAGATCTTTAATAGAAATCAGCTTCAGGTCATGCTTTTTTGCAAGTTCTGCTAACTCAGGTAATCTTGCCATAGTTCCGTCATCATTCAGAATCTCTACTAGTGTGCCTGCAGGATAGAAGCCTGCCATTCTTGCTAAGTCTACGGCAGCTTCTGTATGACCAGTTCTTCTTAGTACACCGCCATCTTCTGCGATCAACGGAAAGATGTGGCCAGGTCTTGCATAATCTGAAGCTTTGGTGTTTTTATCTATAATAGCCTTTATACCAGTAGATCTATCATATGCTGAGATGCCGGTAGAACAGCCCTGACCTATCAGGTCTATTGAAATTGTAAAGGCAGTTTCGTGCAAAGCCGTATTATTGCTCACCATTTTATTGAGCTCTAACTCATGGGCTCTTTCTTGTGTTACCGGAGTACAGATAAGGCCTCGTCCATGTTTGGCCATAAAATTGATAATTTCTGGCGTTACCTTTTCAGCAGCACAAATAAAATCGCCTTCATTTTCACGATCCTCGTCATCTACCACAATTATAACTTTGCCAGCTTTGATATCAGCAATAGCATCTTCTATAGAATCGAGCTTTATTTCGGTTTGATTTTCTAGTTCTATCATATTAGGCAATATTAATATTCTTTTATCAAAGACAAGGCGAAATGCACTCAGCATTATAACTAGTATCCAAGTTAATTGTTGCCTTTATTTTCAAGCTGACTTTTTTTGGTTTAATTTTGAATTTATATTGTAAATACTTTACTAACTAATTCTGAAACTAATTATGAGAATTTCTCAGCTTATATGTAGCCTATTTATATTGACTCTAGCCGTATTTGTATTGTCTAGCTGCGGCAATGATGAAGGCTGCACAGATCCCTCTTCAGCAAATTTTGACCCCGATGCCTTGGAAGATGATGGTAGTTGTACTTCTTACGCTAGAACAAGTTTTTTTGGTGATTATTTAGGAAATTTTGATTGCGCTGACCCCTTGTTGAGTACCAGATTAGATAACGACAGCCTGATGTTTAATGTAAAGGAGCCGGTGTCTAATGCAGATGTTCAGGCCATTATATTGGGCCTTAATATAGATGGTATTCCTGTAGACCTGGAAGGCACTATAAATGATGTAGGCACAAGGCTTACTATTGATGATATGTTAGAAAATATCAGTATTCCTGATCTTATAGTACCAGGAATAACTACAGTAGTAAATGTTACTGGTGCGGGCTTTGCTGACCTCTCCATGGATGAAATCACTCTTACAGGTGAATTGGAGCTAACTTTAAGCTCTACCGACGGTTCTCTGACAATCATGGATGTCTGTACACTGGTAGGCACTAAACAATAAAAAAATACGGCTTCAGGATGCTGTATCTTAAAAAAGAATAACAGTATATTTGCAGCCGCTTCCACAAGCAGGTCGCGTAGCTCAGCTGGATAGAGCATCTGCCTTCTAAGCAGACGGTCCCAGGTTCGAATCCTGGCGCGATCACATTAAACCTCTGTAAGTCATTGATTTGCAGAGGTTTGTTCTTGTATAGATTCCATAATTACTAATCGATTGTGAATACGTTTTGAGAACTTAATCCATGTTCTTTATACCATTCATGAATCTGAGTTATCGTTTCTATATGGACTTTATCGTGTTGATACATAGTTTTTAGTCCATCTATCAAATAGCAATGATCACAATGTTGAAGTCCCATTCTATTAACTAAGGTGGATAAAGAACTAAATAGCTATAATGTTGCTGCTCTTATTTTAGACCTAAGACTTGCCTCTCCTAAATATCAAATGATCCAACGAAAATACATCCCATTCCTTCGGAAGTAATAAAAGCGGTATGAGGAACAAGGCTCTCACCAATACATGAGATGTATCCCAAATCGGCTCAGCCATTCCATGACCAAAGGTCACAACGATGAGCACTGCTGCGAGTATATATAGAGCCCAATCTCTTCCTAGACCGATAACTAACATAAAGCCACAGATGAGTTCTGCAAAAGTGGTGAAGTAAGCCGTAGCGAGTACAATGAAGTCAGGTAATAACTCCTGGTATGTTTTCTTAAAAAAGTTGTTGTAGACATTATCTATCCCAAACTTAAAAACCTTACCATGTCCCTGCCAGAAAAAGATGAAGCCTAGTATTAGGCGCATTGTAAGTACGGCTACTTTTCTATTTAAATTCATGTCGAAAATTGATTTGTTGTATAACTACGCTAAGCTATAATAAAAAAAGAAAAATAGCTTCCACACAATCAGTTGTGCACACAATCAGTTGTGAATCTAACAGAAAGCTTGTAGTTAAGTTCTATAGGTTACTTCTTTCTAAGCTTTCTTATCCCTATCGGAATGAGATACAAGGTCACACAGGATACAACACCAGTAATATTGGCTGATAATAGTTTGTTGTATGGGCCGGTAAATTGTAGATAAGGGAAGTCATAATCGGAAATCAATAGAAGGCCAACTACCAGTCCGGCCATGATGGACAGATGAAAAGAGATCTTAGGTGCATCTATAAACCAAAACATAAAGACTGGGGTCAACCCAATTACCACGGTTCCACTTACGGTTGTAGCTGAGAGTATGCTCGGATTAAAGAAGATAGGTATGGTGCCTATCAGGCATCCTATGATGATGACCAGTCGACCTTTACTGATCGTGATCTCCTTGAAGATTTTGAAATCAACAACCATCATCTTACTGAATGAATTAAAAGTGCTGTCTAGTGTCGAAGCTGCAGAGGTGATCATAATAAAGTTTATCATAATCATCATCGCGGTGCCCATCATTTGCGAGACGCCTACAGCGGCTTGCCCCTCTACACCGATATAACTACCGTAGATGCCTATGAAGGAGAACAGAATGATACTCGTACTCCCAATGAAAGTTGCCACAACGAAACTTTTGAGAGTCAATTTTGGAGAGGCGATAAAAGCTCTGTCTGTCATTACTGGATCGTGAAAGGGATAACTGAAGACTTGTATCAAGGCTACAAAAATAAGATTGATACCACCGGCTCTAGTCCATTCTCCAGTATTGACAAATCGGGCGACCGATACACCTTCTTTCGGTAGTATCAACGCTAAAATTACAAAGAGCAATATGATGAACAATATCATCTGAATCATATCGGTCAGCAAGCTAGATCGTAATCCACCTTTCAAGGTATATGCCAAGGTCAATACGGTGAAGACGACAATAGACATGATATAACCGGTAGTCCCTTGATCTCCAAAATAAGAACCGATGACCATAGTGTTAGACCAGACTTCATTCAGCAATCGGAAGGATATTAACAAAGAAAAAACTATAACTGCAGAGAATCCAAACCGTTTACTCAGCATATGGTGAATAGAATTGAATTTTCCTTTGACCCTTATGAAGTAGATCGTCACCCCCGCAACTATAAAGGAGAGATAGTAGGTTGCATAGGCCACCCCGCCGACGATGCCAAACTCAAGACCGAGATTTGCCGAGTTGGTTATAGACTTGGCAAATAACCAGCTGATGACTAGACTGCTGGTCAAGAGTACAAAGCCTGGTTCTTTTTCGAGTTTTGACCCTTTGAAAAAGTCATTGACACTTTTTGCATAAGGCGATACAAAAAACAAAACCATCGAAGAAGCGATAACTAGTATCCACTGAATAGTTAGATCTGACAAGTAGCTTAGATTATAGTATTAATTAATTCACATCCACAACATCGAGCATTAATACTGGTGTCTATTAGTTGCCATGCTCTGTTAGCTAGTTAGAGTTATGATGAGAGTATGGTCATAAGCTCTGATGCTATCAGGGCCGAAGGTAATTATTCTGATGACAATTCTGTAATCAAACACTTATTCATGAGAATGCAGTCTTATAAGGGTGATTTGCTGAGAAATGTAAACACTTATCTTGCTTGAACTGACCATTTCTGCGCATTGTATCTTGACTTTCTGGGAGGCCTGCCCAGAAAAGCAATCAAGCTACACTATTCATTATGACTTGCTTTGTAGAGTAGCACACAGACTTTAGCCCAACTTAGAACTCTTTCTCCTAAGATTAATAAAAGAGAGTTGATATATTTATTCAAAATTACTAATCATGTCTAAACTCTTATCTATTGTAGGTATTCTTCTCTTTTTTCAGCTTTCAGCACAAGTGGATGACCCATGGAAATCTGAGACTTTTTCTGGCCTGGAATTCCGATCTATAGGCCCTGCCTTTATGTCTGGTAGAATAGCTGATATAGCTATCCATCCCGATAATGAAAGTGTCTGGTATGTAGCTGTCGGTTCTGGAGGCGTATGGAAGACAGAGAATGCTGGAAATACCTGGAAACCCATCTTCGATAATGAAAGTTGCTACTCTACGGGTTGTATCACTCTAGATCCTCAGAATCCCAATGTCATCTGGCTGGGGACTGGAGAAAATGTTGGAGGACGACACCTAAGTTTTGGTGATGGGGTATTCAAGAGCACAGATGGTGGTGCTAGCTGGCTCAATGTAGGACTAGAGCAGTCAGAGCATATTTCCAAAATTATAGTGCACCCAGAAAATTCCAATACAGTTTGGTTAGCCTCCCAGGGACCCTTGTGGAGTAAAGGCGGAGAACGCGGGGTCTATAAGACAACAGATGGAGGACATAATTGGAAGCAAGTGCTCGGTAATAACGAATGGACTGGCGCTACAGAGTTGGTGATAGACCCACGTAACCCAGATGTGCTGTATGCAGCGACATGGGATAGACATAGAACAGTAGCCGCGTATATGGGTGGCGGCCCAGGCACAGGCTTATGGAAATCTACAGACGGTGGCGACAACTGGACTGAATTGAAGCAAGGCATTCCAGATTCCAATCTCGGTAAAATAGGGCTCGCTATATCTCCACAGAATCCTGATGTTCTCTATGCAGCTATAGAGTTAGATAGGAGAAAAGGAGCAGTATACAGAAGTGCGGACCAAGGCCTAAGCTGGACAAAAATGTCAGATGCGATTTCTGGTGGCACTGGCCCACATTACTATCAGGAACTCTATGCTTGTCCTCATAACTTTGACAGAGTATATCTGATGGATGTACGTATCCAAGTATCCGATAATGGCGGTCGCAACTTCCGTAGATTGTCAGAGAAGTACAAGCACTCGGATAATCATGCCATTGCATTTAAAAAGAGTGATCCCAACTATCTACTGGTAGGTACAGATGGTGGTATTTATGAGAGCTTCGATTTGGCCAAAAACTGGAAATACTTCAGCAACTTGCCATTGACACAATTTTATAAAATCGCTGTAGATGATGCAGAGCCTTTCTATAATGTCTATGGGGGAACTCAGGACAACAGTACTGAAGGTGGTCCATCTAGAACAGATAATATCCAAGGCATCCAGAATGGAGACTGGAAAGTCGTACTCAATTGGGATGGACATCAGCCAGCTTGCGAACCAGGCAATCCAGACATCATGTATGGACAAAGACAGCAAGGAACCCTGAGCCGAATAGATCTGAAGAGAGGTGAGGTCATGGATATAAAACCTCAAGCTGGTCCGGGAGAACCCTACGAACGGTTCAATTGGGATGCGCCAATATTAATCAGCGATAATAAACCAGAGCGCATTTACTTTGCATCCCAACGTCTGTGGAAATCAGAAAATAGGGGAGACACTTGGACAGCTCTCTCAGGAGATCTTACGAGGAACGAAGATAGAATCACCTTGCCTATTTTGGGAAGAGTACAGAGCTATGACAATCCTTGGGATGTTTTTGCGATGTCTACCTATAACACTATTGCCAACATAGCAGTTTCGCCAAAGAATGAAGATGTCATCTATGTAGGTACAGATGATGGTCTCTTACAGATGACTGCGGATGGTGGTAAGACGTGGACAAAGAAAGAAGTGTCCTCTATCTCTGGCGTACCTAGTCGTGCCTATGTTAATGATATCAGAGCAGACCTGCACGATGAGAACACTGTCTACTTGGCGATGGACAATCACAAAGAAGGCGATTATAAGCCTTACCTTTTTAAAAGTACAAACAGAGGTAAGACCTGGACGGCAATCAACAACGGTATACCTAAAAGGAATCTAGTCTGGCGTATCGTCCAAGATCATGTTAATCCCGATCTGCTTTTTATCGGTACAGAGTTCGGTGTCTATTTTACGGTCAATGGTGGGCGAAAGTGGACACAACTAAAAGGAGGATTGCCGACAATCTCATTTAGAGATATGAAAATTCAGCAGAGAGAAAATGATCTAGTCTGTGGATCTTTTGGACGATCTATTTATATCTATGATGATATCACCGCATTCAGAACCATGTCTGATGAGCAGCTGGCCGGAGAAGCTCATCTCTTTCCCGTAAGGGATGCTTTGTGGTACATCCCACGATCATCTATAGGCTTCGGTGCACCACAAGCCAATCAGGGCTCAGGCTATTATGTAGCGCCCAATCCAGACTTTGGCGCCGTATTTACCATCTATCAGAAGGAAGGAAAAATAAGCCTGAAAAAACAACGTAAAAAAGCAGAGAAAGAAGCACTCAAAAACAACCAGGATCTGAAACCTAAAACCTGGGCAGAACTGGACGCAGAGGCCTCCGAAGAAAAAGATCAGTTGTATTTGGCAATAAGAGATAGCAAAGATAGACTGATACGAAAGGTCAGTGTAAAAGATAAAAAAGGTTTTTCTAGGGTAGCTTGGGATCTCAGATATCCAGCTACCCAACTGATTCAGCTCAATCCTGTAAAGCGAGGAGAGTGGGACCCTGTACCGCAAGGCGTATTGGCTCCTCCTGGTTCTTATACAGCACAGCTCATTAGAGTAAGTAATGGTTTAGAAGCTACTCAGTCAGAGCAGATAGCTTTTAAAGTCAAACCTCTACATAAGCCCAATCCTGATGGTGCTGATGAGAAAGAAATGGTCAGTTTTTGGAATGACTATGCAGATATCCAAAGGAATGCCTCATGGTTCCAAGATGCCTATGGCAAAACCACTGCAAGGCTAAAAGCAGTGAAGAGAGCTTGGGCACTTACAAATGTTTCTGATATGGAAGCAAGTAAACTTATGGCAGAAACTACTACAAGGATGCAAGCGCTAGATAATAGCATCTCTGGCAGCAAAGCCAAAGCAGAAATTGGTGAGAAGACCATTCCAAATATGGGTGACCGTATGTTCTCCCTTTATTTAGGTATGGCGAATTCTACCTATGGTCCGACAGATACCCATAAGGATATCATGAGTTGGTTACAGACAGATATTAAGACTTTTAGTACAGAGCTGAAAGGCATAGAAAAAAACATAAAGACCCTAGCTCAGAAAATAGCTAAAGCTGGGGGGCCTTATATAGAGGGGATGGATTAAGTATTTTAGACAACCTGATAATTTTTAAAAATCATCTAAGGAACCGAACAACTTAACTTCGTTTTATTAACAAATTAATTTTTTTTTCATATGAACAAGATTCCATTTTTTGTTTTTCTTTTGGGATTTCTTTTTTGGTCAGTTGCCATGTCAGCACAATGTACAATTTGTGAGGACTCGGCATGTTTTACCTGTAATAATGATGACTACGTCGGTGGTCTGTCTGGAACTTTACCCGATTGTGGTGTGGTTTGCCCAGTCCAAGCGGGCCAACCTAATCCACTGTGTGGTATACAAGGTGTTCCAAATAATATGCAGTGGTTTCAGTTTATTGCAACTGAGAATTGTTTGGAGGTAGAAATTGAAGTTTCTAATTGCCAAGATGATTTTGGATTGCAGGCTGGCATATATGAGAGTTGTGATGATGTCGACTGTATTACATTCAGTCCGGATTGTGCTACTGGAGATGATGTATTTATGTCCTCATGTGATTTTGTTTTAGGGCAAAGATATTTCTTATGGCTTGACGGATGTAATGGAGATGTATGTGATTATACAATAACTATCTCTGATCTTTCTGATATAGAAGAACTCTTCCCAGAGATAGATGCATTAACTGCTTTTTCTGACTGTAGGAATGAAAGACTAACTGATGATTTTTCTGATCCTAGTAATCCGTCAAATGCAAGCATCTCGGGATTTTGCAATGTTGCGAGTTCCATTACAGTTTGTCCAGGCGAACTAATTCAGTTCTCAGCTTATCATCAAGGAAATTCAGCTATAGCTAATGCTCAACTTGACAAGCCTTGCAATGAATATTTAGCTGAAATAGATGCTACATTTAATTGGTCGGCAAGTTGGGGTGCTTCTTATAGTTACAATCCTGCTGAAGAAGGCACTGGAAATTTTATTGACTTAGTAGAAGTTCCTGAAGAAGAAGGTGTCTATTCGTTTTGCTTGGACTTTATAGAATCAGAATGTGTATCCGTCTTCGGTCCTGCATGTTTGGATATACATGTTGTAATGACTGAAATAGAAACGTATCAGTATCATGTTTGTGTATTGGATTTGGATAGTGGATGGGATACAGGGCAATCAGAAACAGATCCTAATGGTGATGGTATAGAGTGGTTGGGAGACTTTGATGTAACTACAGATGAAATTTTAGAGTGGGATCAGAATGATGATGATTTTTACTGTGAGACCTTTACTTTCTTGGAGCCGCAATGTAATTGTCCAGTGCGACAAGAGCTTTGTATACTTCCAGTAGGAAGTAATATCTTTGAAGAAGTAGAATTATTTATGTTCAGATCACAATTTGAATTTTGTGATACTCTGACACCATTATCTTGTGAAGCCATTGCCTACGAATGGATTTGGGACTGGCTTGATGATGAACAAGAGTTTGAATTTGAGGTGCCACTTTTGCCAGATTCTATAAGTGAAAACATGTTTTTTCAAGTAGAGGAGTACAGTGAGGAATCTGAAACCTGGAGTGGTGATGACTTACGTTGTGATAGCCTGATTGCAGTTACTGTGACCGTCAATAATCCACCTCTGAAAGCTGAAAATCTGGGCTGTGGATCATTTATTTATTCATTAGATCAGGAACTTTATGAAGATGACGACGGGCCTTTTAGACAGTACCCTCCTATAGTAATGGACTCTGTAGAACTGACTTTTCTGGACTGCAGTACAGGAGATTCCATACCTGGCAATATGAATGGAATGATACAGTTTCAAGCTGGACAAACCTATTGTGTACATCTTAGTTACTTGCATATAGATGGTGCATGGTGGGATTATGAGAATGAAACACATACCCATGGGTCAGGTGAAGCCCCCTTGCTTAGAACAGGAACGACCTATGGACCATTCCAGTATGTGCCAGATTCTACTATAACGGCACCTCAGGTGACTGGTCCTACAGAGTTTTGCGCTGATGATTTGAGTAATCATATTTATCAGATTCAGAACCCTCTAATAGGGAATTCCTATATATGGAATATGAATCCTATGGTTCCTGGTATAGTTGTCACTGATATTTCCAGCCAAGGAGACGGCTCTCAAGTAAGTGTCAATTTCCCTTCAGGGATAAGTCCTAATACCTGTTTGAATGTAGTATCTCAAGGAAGCTGTGGCCTTAGTGCGCCTGCTACTGTATGTGTACAGGTCTATGCATTTCTCGAGCTCACACTATTACCTGTGAATGATGTTTGTGCTTTGTCTGCCCCAGATATAAGTGCAGTTACCAGCGAAATTGTACAAGCAGTGGTGATGCCAGTAGGAGGGAATTACATATATAACTGGAATAATAACGGAGTAGTAACTAGTTCTTCTGATAATACCTTGATTGTGAATAATGCAATTCCAGGCACATATACGGTTTCTGTAGAAGTACAAGATATGACGACACTTTGTTCTTCAGGTATCCAGTCAGTTAGCTACAAGGTATTGGAACCATTAGAGTCCCCGTTGGTGAATTGCGCCTCAGTAGGTTCTTCAGAGATTCAGGTAGTTTGGAATAGTATTCTTTCTGCCACGGGTTATGCAGTTTTTATAGATGGAAGCCTGATTGCAAACCTAGCTGCATCACAATCTGACTACAACATCACAGGACTCAATCCAGAACAAGATGTGACTATAACTGTACAAGCTATTGGCAATGAACCGTGTTTCGACTCAGAATTGTCCTTGCCTTTGATTTGCACAACCATAATAGAACTTATAGACAATGACAATGACGGATTCTTTTCGGATGTAGATTGTGATGATAATGATCCGATTATATTTCCAGGCAATACAGAAATATGTGATGATAAAGATAATGACTGTAATGGAATGGTGGATGACGGCATAGATGTCGCAGAGCCAATATTGTCATGTGGCAGCTCTACAGTAAATTCTACAACTGTTGTATGGCCGGAACTTCCCGGAGCAGTCACTTATGAGATCTGCGTAAACGGCCTTACTGTACAATCACAATCGGAGACTTCATTTACGGTTATGGGACTTGGACCTCAAGAAACTGTGGAAGTCGGTGTCCTAGCTTTTTACAGTATGGGCTGCATCTCCGATAAAGTTATCCAATCTTGTACTACTATTGTTGCAATAATGGATAATGATGGAGATGGCTCTCCTACAGGTGAAGACTGCGACGACACTGATCCCAATGTTTTTCCAGGTAACCCAGAAGTCTGCGACGGGAAAGACAATAATTGCGATGGTATTATAGATGGGTCGTTTAGAGTATGCGATGATGGTGATAACTGTACAGTAGATGATATAGAATCAGTATTGCCCGATGGTACAAGCTGTATTCCTTGTAATGGAACTGCATTAAACTGTAACACTGGCAGCACCACTACTCGCGTTTGTGACGATGGCGATCCTAATACGGTAGATGATATAGAAACCATACTTGACTGTGATGGATCTATCTGTATGCCTTGCCAAGGTGTGCCAGCAGATTGTAGTACAGGAATAGTAATGCAACAAGCTTGCGATGATGGCAACGCCTGTACTGAAACTGATATGGTCTCGGTATTGCCTGATGGAACCATTTGTGTACCATGCCAAGGTGTGCCTCTAGATTGTTCTACTGGCAGCACTTTAGTGCAAAGTTGTGATGATGGTGATCCTACTACCGTCAATGATGTGGAAACTGTCCTTGATTGCAATGGCACGATCTGCATTCCTTGCATGGGAACTACTCTAGTGGACAACGATGGCGACGGATTCATCCCACCAGAAGATTGTGATGACAATGATCCAAACGTCTTCCCAGGCAACCAAGAACTTTGCGACAACCAAGACAACAATTGTAACGGCGAGATAGACGAAGACTTAGATTTCATGACCTACTTCATAGATAATGACAGAGATGGTTTTGGTGATGATGCGACAGCCTTTGAGGCTTGCTTGCCACCACCAGACGTAACAGCCGTAGGTGGTGATTGTGATGATTTCAATGATGGGATCTTTCCGGGTGCTGTAGAAATACCAGGTAACGGAATAGACGAAGATTGCGATGGCACAGATGCCACAACAGCCACTTATGAATTGGATGGACACCGCATTGAGATCTATCCCAACCCAGTTGTAAACCACCTAATTGTAGATACTGACTTAACTAGACTTAGCTACAAACTTTATAGGTTAGATGGTAGACTGATCTTGAGTGGACAGTTAGCAGGGCGACAGTTGCCTATCGCAGATCTAGCAAGTGGTGGCTATCTGCTCGTACTAGAAAGTGAAGCTGGAAATAGGGTAGTAGACAGGATCGTGAAGATGTAAATTATACTCATTCTTAAAATACATAATAGCAATAAGAGCTCTCATGACATTTTGATTATTTCAGTTTATTAAATCAGAACAATGCAACTTAGAAAATTTTTATTAGTAATTAGTTTGTTTTTATTCAGTTTTTCGAATCTCATATCTCAGGACTTGGATTGGATTGGAGACCCTGCTGAGTTTTTACCACCTGGAGACATAACAATTCAGTACACAGATGCCAACTGTACCAGTGAGTTCGATATGATCCCAGCTTCTGGTATGTGTATGTGGGAAGGAATTTTGGATGGAGGAGATATGATAGAAGTATGGAACTTTCAGGTGATAGAGGGAATGCATTTTGAAGGAGGCTGTGATGTCTCAGTAAACTACAGTCACGTTCCTTGCTTGGACGCCTTTGACCTGCCACAGGTAGAAAGCCAAATGCCTCCACCTGAATTGTTGGCTTCTGAGATAAACTCAGTAATAGATACAGAAGTTTGTGTAACAATGACTGATAATTGTACTGACATTACATTAGAATATTGCTTTACAGTTACTGTACAATGTGGATCTTGTGGACAGACTGGAAATATCTTTTGTCCAACTTGTGAGATAGCTGATGTGCCTATAGAAGATGGAGGCTGTAATGTTTGTGATCCTGTGCAACTGTCAGAAGGTTATCAGTCTTGTACACCACCTTGTAATGACCCTGACTGTCCAGTATTAGGACCTCCACAACCCGGGTTGTTATGCGATGAAGCCGGATTTGTTGCTCATAATATGTCTTGGTTTGCCTTTGTAGCGAGTAGTGAAGACACAGAAGTAGAAGTTTCTATCTTTAACTGTGTAGGAGCTGGTGTGCAATCTGGTATCTACAGCTCTTGTGATTTCGATGAGCCTTGTGTAGGATTTGATGTAAACTGTTCTACTAACGGTACCATAGTATACGATGCAAATTTTGAGGTCGGTCAGACTTACTACATGTTCGTAGATGGCTGTATTGGAGCAGAATGTGAGTACGAAGTTACTGTAGATGGCCTAAATCAAGTTTTGCTGGATGATATTGACCATCTTACTGCTAAGAGTGCCTGCAGTAATGAAATACTAACTGACGACCTAAGTCAAGGAGCGGGAAATGCCAGTCAGTCAGGAAATTGCGTTGCTGCAAATAGAATATTCGTATGCCCTGGAGAATATGTCCAATTTGGTGCTCGACATCAAGGAAATGTAGGCTCGTTTCCAAATTTTAATACGCAATGCGATTCTTATCCTAGCCTCGATGCGGAGTTTCAATGGTCGGCTTCTTGGGGTGCAAATTTTTCATGGAACCCCGCAGCCGAAAATAGTAATGAACTAATAGAAGAAATCGAAATGCCTATGAGTCCGGGCGTATACAATTTGTGCTTAGATTTTATAGATTTTCAATGTTCACCAGTTATAGGACCTAAATGTTTAGAGGTTGAAGTGCGCTCTGGAGTTGAACAAGTATTTTATGAAGATGCAGATGGAGATGGTTATGGAAATGATGATGAAAGTCAAGTCTTTGCTTGTCCTGCTCCTCCTGGCTATGTCTGCGGAGCTGGAGATTGTGATGATTCTAACCCTGACATCAATCCAACAACTCAGCCACCTAGCCCAAATTTGCAGTGCGAAAGCTCAGGGTCTCTCTCAGTGATTTTCACTTGGGATGTGTTACCTAGTTTTGAATACTTCATTGACTTAACTCTTATACAGGCAACAGCACCGAATCTGGATCCAACTCCGATTGGGAATAATCAGATAGAATTCACTGGATTTATAGATCCTTGTCAATTCGCACTGTTGACTATAGATGTCATAGCTGATCTTCCTGCACCTTGCAATAAGTTTAGTCAGACCATCCCTTGCCGTCCAAGTATAAGACCTCAGATTGTTTTCCAGAATTCTGTAAATGGGTTGACAACCTTCAAAGAATGTGAGCAGCATGAGATACAAAACTTAGTCGCCATTGTTGATGGTGTGGAAAATCCAATGAATGGTGAGTGGCAATATCAGGCGACTGGAACCCCGAATCCTTTAGGGTTCACCTTGTCAGGACCGACTGCGACCTTTAATCCCAAAGGCCTGCCACCAGGCTCTTACGCTATAGATTATCTCTATACTAATGCTACTGATGGATGTGTAGAAATTATTCAAATAGCATTCCTCATAGAAGCTTGTAATGTTATGGTAGATGCTGATGGTGACGGTGTTGTAACTGACGAAGACTGCGACGACAATGACCCCACAGTCTTTCCTGGCAACCCAGAAATTTGCGACGGAAAAGATAACAACTGCGATGGACAGATAGACGAAGGAGTTATATTAGAAGATCCCAGAGTTGTTTGTTCTAGAGCAGGAATAGATTTTGTAGAGTTTGATTGGAATGAGGTGGCTGGGGCTATTGCCTATAACCTGGTTATAGAAGATCCTTCTAATGGTAGACAAGAAATAAATAATTATACAGAAACCACTATTGTTGTGGTAGGAATAAATGCCGATGATGAAGTAACTATTTGTGTCAGACCTATTGCACCTGGAACTTGTTCAGTAGAATCCTGTGTATCTTGTGTTGCTTCATCCTGTACACTTTTCCCACAATTGTCATTTAACCCTTGTATAGAAGAGCCAGGTTCTATAACTTTCTCATGGAACGCAATCCCTGGAATAAATAACTATTTTGTTTCAGACCCAAGTACAACTGTGACTGTGGTATCTACTATGTTTACAGTGAGTGGCCTAGATGAAGGAGAATCTGTGACTATCCAAGTAACGCCAATACATCCTACTCCAGGCTGCGTTTTGCCGGGCATCCAGATCACTTGTACCGCACCTTCTATGTTTATAGATAATGACGGAGATGGCTCTCCTGCGGGTGAAGACTGCGACGACACTGATCCCAATGTTTTTCCAGGTAACCCAGAAGTCTGCGACGGGAAAGACAATAATTGCGATGGTATTATAGATGGGTCGTTTAGAGTATGCGATGATGGTGATAACTGTACAGTAGATGATATAGAATCAGTATTGCCCGATGGTACAAGCTGTATTCCTTGTAATGGAACTGCATTAAACTGTAACACTGGCAGCACCACTACTCGCGTTTGTGACGATGGCGATCCTAATACGGTAGATGATATAGAAACCATACTTGACTGTGATGGATCTATCTGTATGCCTTGCCAAGGTGTGCCAGCAGATTGTAGTACAGGAATAGTAATGCAACAAGCTTGCGATGATGGCAACGCCTGTACTGAAACTGATATGGTCTCGGTATTGCCTGATGGAACCATTTGTGTACCATGCCAAGGTGTGCCTCTAGATTGTTCTACTGGCAGCACTTTAGTGCAAAGTTGTGATGATGGTGATCCTACTACCGTCAATGATGTGGAAACTGTCCTTGATTGCAATGGCACGATCTGCATTCCTTGCATGGGAACTACTCTAGTGGACAACGATGGCGACGGGTTCAGCCCACCAGAAGATTGTGATGACAATGATCCAAACGTCTTCCCAGGCAATCAAGAACTTTGCGACAACCAAGACAACAATTGTAACGGCGAGATAGACGAAGGCCTAGACTTCATGACCTACTTTGTAGATAACGACAGAGATGGCTTTGGAGATGATGCGACAGCCTTTGAGGCTTGCTTGC
>CAZKXO010000043.1:0-17151 GCA_964556525.1 uncultured Saprospiraceae bacterium | reverse complement strand
GAGGATAAGGTCTAGAATAAAAATTACTATAAAAAGGATCATCGTACACCTGAAAATGGATTTTGAAAACCTCCAGGGTCGAAGCCTGTTCCAAGGTCTATAGAAATTATACATTGCCCTTCAGGAATCAAATGATCAATGTAATTATTCATAAGGCCATCCAATAAAGAGCAGTAAAAACAATTAAGTTGACTTCCATCCCAACAGCTGCAAGCAGTTCCAGTAAAAGAGCATTCTTCAGAGATTACACTAGGAAGATCAAAATCTTGGGAAACATCACTAGCTTCGAAACCGATTACCGTAAGCCCAGCCGGACATTCACAATCTTGAAAATTGGTATTAACTTGATTTTCTATTTATTCTAATGCAAACTGATCCTCACAATCTGGACATGGAATATCACAAGGATTGATGCATTCAGCTTCAAATGGTCCAAAATCATCAATTCCACCCACACCAAAAGGGTACTCTTCCTCACAAAACACAATACAACTTCTTCTAAGATTGGTATTGTCAATGGTTCCTTCTAGGTGTTGCTCGTTTGAGAGCTAAAGTTCATTAGCTATTTCTGAGATGTCGTTAATAACTACCAAAATGACCAATGAGGTACTATTTCCATTTGAAAAGGATGAATTTCAAAAGCTATTCTTTTGACAGTTCGTTTTCAAGTATTTCATGAATCTGATTTAATAAATCAAGTTCCCATTTGGAATTATATCCAAAATCGCGGCTATATTCTTAAGTATGAAAAGTACTCACCTCCGCTTCCCATGCTGCTCCTCCAACCATTCTTCAAACTCGTCTACATCCATAGCATTGAGACAATAGGCTATAGGTAGCCCTGCTTTTCTGGCGCAGGCAACACCATACGACATGTCATCCAAGCCTTTTATACTGTGGGCATCAGGATTTATGGAAATCAAGACTTCTTTATCTATAGCTTGTCGTATCCAGCGCCAGTCTATGTCCAGACGGTTAGGGTTGGCATTGAGTTCTATGGCTACACCGTTAGCGGCACAGGCATCTATGATTTTTGTATAATCGAGGGGATATCCTTGGCGGCTGAGTAAGAGCCTGCCTGAAGCATGACCCAAAATAGATGTGTATGGGTTTTCTATAGCTGTAATCAATCTCTTGGTAGCTTTTTGCTCATCCATTTTCAGATTGGAGTGGACGGAAGCTACTATTACATCTAATTCTGCGAGCACCTCATCAGGGTAGTCCAGAGCGCCACTGCTGAGAATGTCTGACTCTATACCAGAGAAAAATCTAATGTCTGGTTCTTTCTGGTCCAAATCTCTGATTTCGTCCAACTGTTGCATAAGTTCTGGCTCTTTAAGACCATTAGCATAGAAAGCAGATTTGGAATGATCAGTTATTACAAAGTATTCGTAGGACTTGTCCATACAGGCGTCTAGCATCTCCTCCAGAGTATTGACTCCATCACTATAGGTGCTGTGATTATGGATAGAACCTCTTATGTGGTCTTCACTGATTACATTATGAGCGCCTACATAGCTGTCCCTACTGTTTACATTTTCGGATTCTCTGTATTCTGGTAAATAATAGGGGAGGTTATTGTCTTCAAAGACAGCTTCTTCTGAGCCATACTTACCCACCGGAATATTAAGAGCCTCCCAGAAAACGGGGTCAGAACTGGTTCTTGCTAGTTCATATTGATAATCTTTGGCCGAACTATGGATGACTTCTAGGAGCATATTCTTATAATACCAAGCTGAATCTACCTTGACAAAATCCTCATTTTTATCTAATAACTTGGATAAGGAAACGGCGTCGGATTGTGTGACAATAGTCAGCTGTTCTATGATATCACAGCACCTTGCTATCTGACCAGTAAGCTTGGAAGGCTTGTTTTTTAGCTTAGCTGCGAGTAGTGTTTCTAGTTCCTCAGCAAGCGGGAGCGCATGTGCATAAAGGAGCTTGCCTTTAGATTCCAGGTGATATTCTAGTTGTTGTTTTAGTGTTTCTTGGGTTTTGGCACCGAAACCTTTGAGCTCTACCAGTCTATTCTCAGTTATGGCATATAATAGTTCTCCTGTAGATTCTATACCTAGGTCTTCCCACACGATTTTCACTTTTTTTGGTCCGAATCCTTTGATGCTCAATAACTCCTGTACTCCGACTGGCGTCTTATCCAGATACTTATTGAGGGTCTGCATTTCTCCCGTTTGTAAGAGTTCCTGGATCTTAGCTTGGATGGCCTTACCGACCCCTTTCATAGCATGCATTTCTGGGGCAGTCATATCAGCCAGTTGTGTCGGTGACTTCTTGATATTCAGATAAGCATTGGTATAGGAACGGGACTTAAATGAACTTTCGCCATGCAATTCTATTAGTTTGCTCAGCAAATTGAACTGTGCTGCAATCTCCTTATTGGTCAATTTTTAAAGATTTTGACTGCAAATCTGATTAAAAATCTAAGATTTTTGTGCAGAGATTAAGGACTTTGCGTTATTTTCGTATTCAAAAAATTTATAATATGAAATCTACACTATTTGTCTTAGCTACCTTAGTACTATTTGCCTGCGGAGGTTCTGGTGGTGGAGGCGGCGTAACTGCAAATTTGGATGGATTTGATTCGGAGAGTGCTGGCAACGGTGTTTCTGTAGCTACAAAAAAGGATGGTTCAGGAAATCTGATCGAAAAAGGCTATCTCGCTAATGGCGCTAAATCAGGAATGTGGATGACCTACTACACTGATAAAGATGCTGGAAGAATCAGAACAATCGCATCATACTCTAATGGTGTTCTTAATGGCCCATACCTAGAACTGAGCAACAGAGGTCAGATAGAAACAGAAGTGAATTACCTTAATAATAAGTATCACGGCACTGTTACTAACTACAAGTTTGGTAGACCTACGGCAGTTAAGAATTACAAAAATGGAGAATTGGATGGCGTCTCTATTGATTACTTCTCTGATGGTGATATCCAAAAAGAAATCAACTTCAAGGGTGGAAAGCAACATGGTACTATGAAGTGGTTTAATGAGGATGGCCAAGTAACCATGGAATATGAATACAAAAATGGTGAGAAAATAAGTGGGGGTATCGTAAAATCAGAAGGCGAATAGACCCATAATCTTCTTCCTATTAAGACATAAAAGCTGCAGTTTCTACTGTGGCTTTTTCTTTTGTCCACAAACTCCTAAAGTACCAGCCTTACCAAGGCCGTAAACAACAATAGACTCCGTTAAGTTTACTAATTTATAATAGTTTATATATTACGAATATTTATATATATATTTGACCTAAGAAAATTACTTATGCCTTTAGCACTCGCAGATTTAGTGGCCGACAAGTTGGTCTTAGATGTAAATAATCAGAACAAAATCTTCAAATTTAGACACAAAGAGAGATGTATGCAGTCTTTGTTTTGGACCCTGCACAAGGTTCTAGATTCAGGGAAACGGTCCGTATTGGTCATGGATAAGACCGAGGATCTAGAAAAATTAAACTACTTGCTCTCTAAGCATGGCTTGCAACACCTGTCACTAATTATCCAGGATGAGCAGAATTTTGATGCTTCTTTTTGGATGTCCAGATTTCGTGATGACTGGATGCAGAAAAATAAGCAGGCAGAAAGGAGTGCAGAACACGAAACTTTAGGTCTCCAGTTAGAAGACCTTCTGGGGCAGCAAAATGAGGATTACAGTAAACTCCACCAGCGAAAACTTTTCCCTAAATCTGTCGTAGAAATTAATGATATGATTTCTATAGGGAAAACTAAACGTATAGATACTTCTGGAAAACTCCTGAGCCCTATTTTTAATTACATAGACTATCAAGCAAAAAAGGCCACCTACGAAGAAGCTGAAAATCTTTACGATCCTAAATTTCGCTACTGTGCCCAGACCAATCCATTCAATAAAGAAACAATCAGACAGGTCAGTCAGTCGGCCTTGTCATCTATGCTGGCAGAAATGAAAGCTAAAGGACAAGCAATCCTAGAAAGGATGAAATCATTCGAAAAAGAGATAGCTGACGACCTCAGTGAGAAATATAAAGCGGACCTTACAAAACTGAAAAAGGACATTTATCATGTCAACAAAATGCTGATAAAAGCCAGTCCTCTCACTGAAACTGAAGTTGCCAAACAACTCTTTTTCCAAAAACAACTGTTCGAATCTCTGGATATTCCTATAGATCCACCATCTGATGCAGAGGGCCTGGATGAGGGTTTCGAAAGAATCCAGCAAGCCTCAGAAGTCAAACTCAATAGTTCTTTCAGCAAAATACAATCAGAACTGGAAGATTATTTGGAAAAACTGACACCGGCAAATACAGCCCACCCAAACCTAAAACCCCTAATCATAGAGGTCAATGATTTCGGAAAAGAAATAGAAGCTCTTGATTTGTTTAAGAATTTTGAAATTCAGAAGTCGGTTTCTTTTGCATATCAGAAGAAGAACTTAGAGAACATCATCGCACAGTTGGAATATGGACGATACTTTATCTATGAACATACGACCTACCTGGACTGGTTGTCTTTTGAACAAAGACTCACATCTGAAGACAAACTAATCATTGACTATCTTTCTAAGCAAGATGGATTCTGGGGCCAAGAGTTCGAGCTCTTATTTCTGGAATATTTCATTTGTTATACCAAGTCTTCGGTCAGCTCGGTAGAGAGTAGCTGTCAGCAGTTTTCAGAAAAGTTGACTGATTTTATCAAAAAATATAATACTAGTTTAGTACACCGTCAAAATAGAGCTGAAGGATATATCAAAAATCTTAGTGCTAATAGCTGGGAGTCATTTCTTGGTAACAGTGCACATGAACTATGTGAAGCTTATCCCTTGCTGATAGTTTCTTCAGAATTTTACAGATTGCATTCAGCTAAGCTGACTCCTGCTGTAGATTATTTTTTCTTTTTAAATGAAGTACCTCGGACTATCCAGAACGAAGAATGGCTGGGCAATATCTTTATCGGTCATGACGCATATTTTTATGACTTGACAGATAGAGCAACTGACGTCCTTTCCGATCAGGAATTAATAGAAAATAACTTCTGTACAATTAATAGAAACTTCGACTATCTCAGTCTCTCAGAAAGAAACAGAGGAGCAAGCTATCTAGGACAGCTTCTCAGTAATGTAGGGAGAAAAGCCAGAATATATCAGACTAAGCATTTATCTATTATTTCTTACTGGTCAAAGTCTAAGAATGCAAATCTACTCTCAGAGCTGGATGAGCTAGGTATCAAAGAAATAGTAAGTGATAACGAAAAATTTAGCCTTATACCTGGATTGCTTGCAGACACAGATAAACTAAGTTATATTCTTATAGAAGATGGTTACTTTGACCAAGCTGGTCGGATGAATTTTGCAGAGCAGCAACTCTTGAAAGAAGACTTGCTCACAGCTGGCATAAAACTAAGGTCCTTGGACAATTTCGAATTGATATCTAACAATCACCGAGGACTGACTCAGATAATAAACGAACTAAAGCAGGCCAAACCTGCCGAAGAGATCGCATATTCATAGAACTTGGAATTAGATCTTTCTACTTATCATGATAAGCTGACTATTACCGAAAATAAAGGTAAGAGGTATATTTATGACCCAATAAGAAAGAAACAACTAGTTCTACAACCTGAGGAGCTGGTGAGACAAACTTGGATCCAATATCTGCATCATAAGCATCAGCTGAGCTTTGCATCCCTTGCAGTAGAAAAGCAACTTACCTTAGCATCTGTAGTCAGAAGATATGATCTCGTCTATTACCAAAAAGGAAAACCATATATTCTCTTCGAATTTAAGAGTTATAAGCTGGTACTGACGCAGGATAATGCGCAACAGATCAGTAACTACAATCTGGAACTGAAAGTGCCATATCTGGTTCTTAGTAACGGCCTTCAAACTATGGTCTATACTGTTTCCCAGGCTACCCGCCAGATAGAAAAGCTGAATGTCTTTCCTCCGATAAGTTAAGAGCTAAATACCTAGGACAATTTTACTTCACTTTCTTGCAAGAAACACTAGCTTTGGTCTTGTAATACCAACTAGATTATTCTGAAACCAAATAGAGTTGTAATTGGCTAAAACAACCATACTTGTCACAGGCGCTGGTGGCCAAATAGGGACCGAATTAGTACTTGCTTTGCAAAAAGTGCACGGCACTGCACAGGTCATTGCTACCGATCTAAGGCCCTTAGATACCGGAGGTCCTTCAGAAATACTCGATGTCACAGATACACAGCGTCTTGCCTCACTCATAGATAAATACAAGGTCACACAGATATATCACCTAGCTGCTTTATTGTCTTCTAAAGGTGAGCAAAACATAGCTCTTACTTGGAAGTTGAATTTTGATGCGTACAAAGACATTCTCGAACTTGCTGTAGAGAAGAAAATACAGCGCCTCTTTTTTCCAAGCACTATTGGTATCTACGGCCCATCTACACCTAAACAAAATACACCTCAGCAGAGCTCATTCGAACCCTCTACCATCTACGGTATGAGTAAGTTGACAGGCGAAATGTGGAGTTCTTATTATCGCCGTCGCTATAAATTGGACGTAAGATCACTCAGATTTCCAGGTGTAATAAGTTATCAGGTCCTTCCAGTAGGTGGAACTACAGATTTTGCTGTAGAAATATTCTTTGCAGCAAAGAAAGAGCAACACTACAGCTGTTATCTAAAATCAGATACGAGATTACCTATGATCTATATGCCGGATGTAATTAATTCGACCTTGCAACTGATGTCAGCTCCTATGACTAATGTATCTACAGCGATGGGTTATAATATATCTGGCTTTTCATTAACACCAGTAGAGGTGTACTCGGAAATAAAGAAACACCTGCCAGAAATGACCATCGAGTATAGGCCAGATGCTCGTCAGGCTATAGCAGATTCCTGGACGGAAACAATAGATGATAGTCTTGCCAAAACTGACTGGGGTTGGGCTCCCAAGTATGACATGTCTGCTATGACAGTAGACATGCTTAAGAATCTGTAGTGAATATCTACCTTCCTGAATCCTGACTATCTTCCCATTTAGTTAACATCTTTATGTATTAGCTGTGCAATGTATATTAAATTTCTGCATATGTCCATTCCATTCAGTAAATTGAACCTGAATAGATGATATGTTAAGAATTACAATTTTTCTCGCCACATTATTCCTATCCTTCTCTCTAAATGCACAATTAGCAGTCCTCAGAGGGGAAGTCATTGATATGGATACTGGCGAACCACTTATTGGTGCTACTTTGGTAAATGGACAGTACAACACCATAACTGAAATAGACGGTACTTATGAGATCCAAATTGTAGAAGGACAGAATAATATTTTTGTTTCCTATATTGGCTATGGTGACTTTCCACTCTTGGTCATAGGAAACGGAACAGACAAGATCTTAGATGTAAGAATAGGACAGACCAATACTATACTAGAGCAAGCAACAATTACTGGTAGCCGTTACGAAAAGAGCTTGGGGAAATCTCCTGTCGCTATAAATGTCATAAAACCAGAACTGGTAGAGAGCACCAATACTACAATTATCACCAGCCTTCTGGACAAAGTTCCAGGTGTACAGATGGTAGATGGACAAGCCAATATCAGAGGGGGCTCTGGATTTTCCTACGGTGCAGGAAGTAGAGTATTGTTACTTATAGACGATGTACCTGCATTCCAGTCCGATGCAGGTAGACCCTTATGGGATGACATTCCTGTAGAAAACATTGCTCAGATAGAAGTGCTGAAAGGGGCCTCTTCCGCAATCTATGGTTCTTCTGCGCTTAATGGTGTTATCAATGTCAGAACGGGCTATGCCAAGTCAGAACCTGAAACCAAAGCCAGCGCAGCTTACACCTTTTTTATGGCCCCACAAGATGCAAGAAAACAATGGTGGGACACAGCACCTTATCGATACAACCTGGGTCTTACACATAAGCAAAAATTCAATAAGCTGGATGTAGTCGCTGCAGGCTTCTATGAAGAATCGGAAGACTTCTATCGTGGAAAGTACAAAGACAGATACAGGCTATCTACCAATCTGAAATACAGATTCAGTGAGAAACTTTCTCTGGCTGTCAATGCAATGTATAATTATAAGGATGACAGCAATTTCCTTCTGTGGGACAATGCCAGAGCTGGTGCTTATCTAGGATGGGAAAGTGGATTTATACAAGGTGTAACTAAGAGATTCTATATAGATCCTCAGCTGAGCTTCTACGATAATAAACTGAATAAGCACAAACTGACGACACGATACTATTGGATAAATAATGGCAGCACCACCAATCAAGCTACCAATTCAAATAATCTCTTTGCGGAGTATCAGTACACCGGAAAGTCTTCCCAACTTGGGCTGGATTATACCTTAGGAGCTTCTGCCTATTTGGCCTCTACAAATTCTGAGTTGTATGGTAACATAGATCTGGATGCAAACAATTACGCTGCATATTTGCAATTGGAAAAGTCCTTTTCAGATCGACTGATCCTAACCGTTGGAACCAGAATGGAAATGAATCAGCATATTGGTCCTGATCTGTTAGTAGATATGGAGACCTTAGATGGAAATGTTTTTGATTCCAAATTAGTATCCCGCTTTGGGCTTAATTATGAAGTTACAAAGTATACCTTCCTTAGAGCTTCTTGGGGTCAGGGCTATAGATTCCCTACTATAGCTGAACGTTATACCAGCAATGATTTGGGTTCATTCAGCATCATACCGAATTTCAATCTACAATCAGAAAGTGGCTGGACTTCCGAGATTGGCATTAAGCAAGGCTTCAAAATTAAGGACTGGGAAGGCTATGTAGATCTTTCACTTTTTAGATCAGAGTATACAAATATGATGGAATTCACCTTTGGTAGTTTCAATGGTGTATCAGGATTCCAGTCTCAGAATGTAGGCAATACTGTCATCAATGGAGCAGAAGTAAATGTAATAGGTCGTTCTAAGCTTTTTGGTCTGCCTACAAATTTGCTCTTGGGTTACACCTATATAGATCCTAAGTACAAAGATTTCGAAACTAATACTGCACTAAGAACTAGTCTAAGCCTACCTACAGATCCTGACTCAGACCCTAATGTGCTTAAGTACAGAACTAAACACAATTTCAAATTTGATTTAGAGACTGAAATCAAGTCATTTAATGTAGGTGTGGCAGTAAATGTTACAAGTAATATGGTGACTATAGATCAGTTTCTTTCTATGCTCAATGAAATAAATCAGTACAGAGCGATCAATGGTGGCTTTACTCGAGTGGATCTGAGGGTAGGGTATAAGTTAAAATCCTGGAAGGCTTCTGTCGTAGCGCAAAACTTACTCAATAGTGAATTTGCAATCCGTCCTGGTATCCTAGAAGCACCAAGAAATATTTCTTTTAGAATAGACAAATCTTTTTAAGGAAAAATTATGATTCCAGCAGATGATTGCTGAAAACAATATCTTTGATTACATCGTTTGGTTTTCAAATAATAAATAAAATGAAATACTACTCAATAATATTCACGGTCCTGATTTTAGTAAGTTCTTGTAAGCAAGCAGAGTCAGGTTCCGCAGTTGCCTCTGCAACTGAAGCGACAACAAAGACTGTAAGTGCAGCAGAAAAAGCTGTTAGTGGCACAACTACCAATGCAAAAGAAATGCTAGGCGATGCTGCAGATGACATGAAAGCCAAAGTAGATGAAGTTTCTGAAGGAAGCAAAGAAGCTGTAGCTAAAGTCGTGAAAGAAATGGATGATATGACAGAAACAAAGGCTGCTGAGAAAGGCGCTACAGTTACTGAGATGGAGAAGAAAATGTCTGACGATATGATGGCTAACAAAAAGGATAGAATGATGCATGCTGAAGAAGAGATGAAAGAAAAGGAAATGGCAGCAAAGGAAACTATGATCGAGAAAGTTGCTGCTCCTACTGCAGCTGTTGCTCAGGTAGCCAAAGAGGAAAAATCTATGCCTGAGCCAACTAAAGAAGTAATGGAAAAGAAAGTAACAAAACCAGTAGTCACAGGCCCTAATCACGGGAACTTTGATGCAATTCTTAGAAAGTATGTTGCCAGTAATGGTGATGTTAATTATGCGGGGATCAAAGCTGATCAAGCCGCCCTTAAGAGTTACTTAGGCGAGCTGGAAGCGGCTGATATCAGCACTATGTCTAGAAAGGAAAAATTAGCTTTTTGGATAAATGCGTATAACGCCTACACGATAAAGCTCATTACAGATAACTATCCTCTGGGAAGTATAACTGATCTAGAAGGCGGAAAGCCCTGGGATAAAAAATGGATCAAGCTGAATGGTAAGACCCTTTCTTTAAATAATATCGAGAATGATATTATACGTCCACAATTCAATGAGCCAAGAATACACTTTGCCGTTAATTGTGCCGCAAAGTCTTGTCCACCTTTACTTAACCGAGCTTGGACAGCTAAGAATATGGAAGCCAATTTCGAAAAGCAAACTAAGGCTTTCGTAAACTCTTCCAGCTTCAATCAAATAGGGGGCTCTTCGGCTACAGTGTCTAAGATTTTTGAGTGGTATGCAGTAGACTTTGGTGACTTGATTACTTTCCTAAATAAGTACAGCTCTACAAAACTAGATGCAGGAGCAAGTATTTCTTATAAAGATTATAACTGGTCGCTCAATAAGAGCTAAGCTCTAGACACTAAGTTTCAAAATAAAATCTATAGGCTGATTCAGATTACTGGGTCAGCCTGTTTTTTTGTGAAGTGTGGGATGTTGATGCTTTAGATTGGGATCTTTATTTTTCAAAGTTAGAACAACATTTTAGGATGAAGAAAAGCATTTTGATATAATAGACGAGAATGAAAACTTAATGGTCTCGTAGTCAAATATTTTTTCTGACTCTAAAACCAACATGAGTTTTGGAGATATATTAACTGATAATCTTGGGCACTTTCTAGCTTCAGAAACGACTTCAGACATTTTACAGATTAAAATTCTCATGATTCTGTACTACGGCTGTGCTAGAAGGTGTTAAGCATGAAGAAGATATTTCTCTGTTCAAACAAAAAGCCCTACACTTGGAGGTGTAAGGCTTGATATATCTTGAGCTCTTTTTATTTAGGCCTTTGGAATTCTAAGTTTTTGTCCAGGGAAGATCATATTAGGGTCTTTCAGCATAGGCTGGTTGGCCTCAAATATGAGTTTGTACTTCATAGGATCACCATAGAAATTATTCGCAATCTTAGATAGAGAATCGCCAGACTGTACTTCATACAATTCCGCAGCAGGAGCTGACGCCGGTTCTTCAGCGACGCCACCCCCGATGACCGATATTCTGTCATCTATAGCGCCAACCCCATCCATATTTCCGAGGATGAGAATTGCTTTTTCTCTATCAGCTTCTGTTCTTGCTTCTCCCCAGATTTTCACTACATCGTTTTCTATTTCGATATCTACATTAGATACATTGACACCTGCACCTTCTATGATGCCTTCTAGTAAGCCTTCCTGTCTTTCTCTCATAGCAACATCACTTTTTTCTTTTTCAGCATACTTTGCTGCTTTATTCTTGAGTAAGCCAGAGCCTGCGTTTTTAATAAAATTGAATAAACCCATTGAATGATTTTGAATTAGTTAAAATAGTTACGTTCAAAATAACCTTAATATGTGGGCAAATAGTTCTATAACTTCGGTTTTAATACTAAGAAAACGGGAAGCAGCTCAGAGTTTTCTTATCAGAATAGCACTATATTTGCTGATACATAGAAAATGAAGCTTTTACAGTACCTCATATTGACTATCCTCATTGCTAATGGCAGCATGCCATTGGTTCAGGATTTGGTTTTGTCTACAGGCAATGAGCAGCTGATAAGCTTTTTTGGTTCTGACACTTTTTCTGATAACCAGCAAGAATCAGACAGTGAAGATGCTTCCGATGATGATCTTGTAGATACTGAGAAAAACCATTCCTTAGAACCAAAGCCATATGACAATTCTACTAAAAACTCTCCTGCTGAAGGAAGTTTCATCTATTTTACTGACAGATCAGAATGTAATTACAGTCTTGGTGACTGGGAAATCCTTTCAGAAAATAGCTCGGTACACATAAATAGCAGTCTACTCAGACAGTGCTACTACTCCAAGAGTAGTACAGATTTTTATGCTTGATAATAAGGCAAGACAGCAGTAATCATATACTGGTTATTAGCTGATTATTTTGATTTAGATTCTCTAAATCAAATGATTACACATTAAAACTAATTACAATGTGTTTTAATTACCTTTTTAGAAAATACTTAAACACTATAAAACAATGCAAAGCAACGGATTAATTAAGGTCTTTCTTGTACTACTGGTACTGGTGAGTTTGCTTCAGTTATTTTACATGTTTCCAACCAGAAAGGTGGAAGCCAATGCTGCAAGTTATGCAGAACAGTTTGTAACTGAAAATCCTAACCTGGATGCCTATCAGGCAAGAAAAGACGCAAAATTCAAATACTTAGATTCTGTTTCATCAGAAAATATTTTCTCTATTCCTCTTCTAGGATCATTCACATACAATGAACTGAAGTCGAGACAACTAGCTTTAGGTCTAGATCTTAAAGGGGGTATGAGTTCTGTATTACAAGTAGATCTTAAGGAAATGCTTGAGAACCTATCTAGAAACAGTAGAGATGAAGCCTTTAATAATGCACTGACAGAAGCAGATGCAGCTCAGACAGATTCAGATTCTGACTTCATCAGTTTATTTGGACAAGCCTATGCCAAGCAGCCTAATAAAAAGAAGCTATCTTATATCTTTAGAAGAGATGGTTCTATGCAAGATCTTATAAACACTGAGTCTTCTGATGGAGAAGTTATCAGAGTTCTAAGAGACAAGGCTGACGAAACGGTAAAACTAACTTTCAAAATGCTAAATGAAAGAATAGATAAGCTAGGTGTATCCCAACCGAATGTTTCTCTTGATGACTCTAGAGACCTGATTTTGGTGGAGATGCCAGGGATAGAAAACCCAGAGAGAGCCAGATCATTCTTGCAAGCAAGTGCTGCACTAGAATTCTGGGATACCTACAGAAACACAGATAACAATATGTTGGACAAATTCCGACAAGCTGATGAGAGACTGAATGGCGTCAACCAGGTAGTAGATAATACACCTGTAATGGATACAGTTTGGACTGAAACTGTGGATTCTTTGGGTAACCTTACTGGCGAGTCTACCTTCCAGCTTGTGGAAAAAGCACCTGACCAGTTTGCTAATCAAGGTCCACTACTCAGCCTATTGACTCTTAATCAAGGAACTCTTCCTCCCGCTAATATGGGTACAGTATCTAGAAACAAGAAGAATACTGTAATGGAGATGCTAGACAGACCAGAAATCAAGAGCTTGTTTCCTGTAGATTCTAAATTCTTGTGGGGTAGAAAGCCTGAAGTAGATCCTGAGTCTGGAAACGAAACACAGAATTACTCACTCTATCTTATCAAAAAGATTCCAGGTAGCGAAAAGCCTGCTTTGGAAGGAGATGTAATCGTAGATGCTTCTCATTCTCCAGATCCAGTTACGGGTGAAATGACAGTCAATCTGTCTATGAATAATAATGGAGCACAGAAGTGGGCTGAAATGACTACTAAAGCGGCCAATAACGGCAACAGAGAAGTAGCCATCTGCATAGATAATGAAGTTATCTCTGCGCCAAGAGTAAATGGACCGATCCCAGGAGGACGTACACAGATTACAGGTAACTTCTCAGTACAAGAAGCATCTGATTTCAGTAGCTTACTAGAAATAGGAAAGTTACCAGCTAATGTAAAGATCATTCAGGAATCTACAGTAGGACCTTCACTAGGAGCCAAGAATATCAGTAGTTCTATCAAGTCTCTCATAGTAGGGGTAGGATTGATCCTACTATTTATGGTGTTCTATTATAGTGGTGCAGGTTTGATCTCTATACTTGCTCTATTGCTGAACATGTTTTTCATCTTTGGTGCCTTGGCTTCTTTCGGTACAGTCCTTACCTTACCAGGTATCGCGGGTATCGTATTGACCATCGGTATGGCCGTGGATGCCAACGTCATCATCTATGAAAGAATCAGAGAGGAACTGCGGGCTGGTAAGTCCTTATTAGCTTCTATCAGTGATGGATTCCGACATTCATATTCAGCGATCATAGATGCCAATGTCACGACCTTACTCGTAGCTTTCGTCCTTGCCTACTTCGGTATGGGACCTATCAAAGGTTTCGCAGTAGTTCTTATCATTGGTGTATTGTCTTCATTGTTTACAGCTGTACTTATCGGTCGTATGATGATAGATTGGTGGACCAAAGGCGACAGAAAACTTGCTTTTTGGACAGGAGCCTCTAAGAATGCTTTCGCCAATCTTAAAATAGACTGGATAGGAAAGAGAAAGATCGCATACATTGTTTCGGGTACGCTGATTCTTGCTGGCCTTATTTCAATGGGTACTAAGAGTTTTGATCTTGGTGTAGATTTTAAAGGAGGTTACTCTTATAACATAGAGTTTCCTGAAGGAACAGATGTAAACAGAGAGTCTTTAGAGGCTGGACTTACACAGACTTTTGGTTCTAAGCCAGTTGTAAAGGCTGTAGATACGCGAAATACTTACAATGTAGTTACAGACTACTTGGTCAATGATACAGATCCTAATGCAGCTGATAATGTAATCAAGAAACTGCATGAAGGCATCGCAGCTGTTACTGGTTCCAACGTATCATTTGACAAATTTAAATTGACAGATACAGAAGGTATGGCACACGTTACCAGCTCTAGTAAAGTAGGTCCTACCATTGCAGACGATATCAAGAAGAGTTCTTTCTATGCAGGTACTTTTGCCTTGTTATTGATCTTCTTATACATCTTTATACGATTTAGTAAATGGCAATACAGTTTAGGTGCTGTTACAGCCCTCTTCCATGATACCTTGGTAGTTCTTTCTGTATTCTCATTATTGCATGGGATTGTACCATTCTCTTTAGAAATAGATCAGGCCTTTATAGCGGCCATACTAACTGTTATCGGTTACTCTATAAATGATACCGTGGTCTTGTTTGATAGAATCAGAGAATTCTTAGGCATCTACCCTAAGAAAGATACAGATAGCATCTTGAATATGGCGATAAACAGTACCTTCTCTAGAACAATCATTACCTCGATTACAACCCTAATCATGGTAACACCATTGTTCTTATTCGGTGGAGGATCTATAAAAGGATTTGCCTTTGCATTAATCATAGGTATACTTGTCGGTACCTACTCATCTATCTTCGTGGCAACACCGATAGTAAGAGACTTGTCTACTGACCTAAAGCCTAAGAAAATAGAATCTAAAAAGAGCTTCTCTAAAGCAGCTAAGTCTGCTAGATAGACTCTAGAGATATAATTTTTATGTGACCCTCATACCATTTGGTGTGAGGGTTTTTTTTATTATTAAATGTGAGTAAGGCTGGCGCTATAAGTCTTATCAGATACTAGTAAAAGAAAACAGACCGTTTTTACTGCATAGAAACTCAGTATCCCTTACATTGTAGTCTAAATGAAACAGCAGAATTTTGGATTTTTTATGCTCCTTATTATCGCCTTTAGTGCCTGTACTGTCACTAAAAAGGTGAAGGACGGTGTTACAGCTTTTCAGCTGAAACAGTATTCTGTAGCTGTAGACATGCTCGAGAAAGAATACGAAAATGAAACTTCCAAAGACGTAAGATATTTCAAAGCAGGACTACTAGGAGATGCTTACGATATATTGCAAGAGCATGATAACGCAGTAAATTGGTACGAAAAAGCTAGAAAGCTTCAGACATCAGAACAGAGTAGTACCAAACTGGCCTACGCCTACAAAAAAAGCGAGCAATACGAAAAGGCCTATGATCTCTTTCTCAATCTTTATCAAGATACCAAAGCTGGACAGTGGAGGCAAGAAATGGAATTGTGCAAACAAGCTCTAGTACAAAAGAAATCGAGTCGCAATTATAATATCACCAACTTTTCTGGTAACAGCCCTTACAATGATTATAGCCCTTTCTATTTAGATAGGAATAATCTGATCTTTACTTCTGATAGGAAAGAAAGCATAGGTGGAGACACCTATAAGTGGACGGGTAATAGATTTTCAGATCTTTATGTTGTAGATATTAATGGCAGACAAGCCAATAACTTCGATGCTATACTAAATACTGCGTCAAATGAAGGTGTCGCCTGTCTGAGCCAAGATGGAGAGCAAATCTTCTTTACACGTTGCGAATCTATAGATCTCCGTAATCAGCATTGTAGAATCTATTTCAGCCATCGTCCCAATGGTTTCTGGATGGAAGCAGAGCCGCTGATGTTTTTCGACGAGCAAACCAATTTTGCACATCCCTGCCTGATAGAAAATGATAGTGTACTGGTATTTACTGCTGCCCCAGCAGGTGGTGATGGGACCTACGATCTCTATTACTCAGAACGCATAGAAGGGGGTTGGTCAGCACCAGAGTTGATGCCGTCTAGTATCAATACTTCCGGGAATGAGAAATTTCCTACCAGCTATAAGGACACTTTGTTTTTTTCGTCAGACAAATTATCTGGTTTTGGTGGGTATGACATTTTTTATTCTGTTCTAAACCAGGGACAGTGGACGAGCCCTAAGAATCTAGGTATTCCGATTAATAGTGGTGCGGATGATTTTGGTATCGTCATTGATCCCTCTATACCTGGTAATAGTGGTATAGACCTTCAGGGCTATTTTACTTCTTCTAGGAATGAAAATTCTGGCGATGACATCTTTTTCTTTACCAAGTACACAGCTACCGAAGAAGAGGAAGAAGAAGAGGAAGATCTTGCTGAAGAATCGGGAAAAATTTATAATATCTATCTTTCCGTTAGGGTAGTAGAAGTACAATACAAAGACGATGACCCTAATCAGGAAATAATCGGAAAAATTCCTATCAAAGGTGTGGATGTAAGTATGTCTACCGATTCTATAGCCCAATTTGTAACTGATGGGAAAGGCCGCTTTACAACTCAGGTTTTTCCGTCACAAACCTATGATCTTGTAGCGAATAGAAGAGACTTTATATCAAATAGAAAAGTTGTCAGAACGTATCTGGATGGAAAGCTGAAAGGGGATACGACTATAAATGTAGAGCTGGCAATGGATAAGATTATCTATGACAAAGAGATAACTCTGGAAAGTATTTACTATGATTATGAGAGA
>CAZKXO010000042.1:0-17160 GCA_964556525.1 uncultured Saprospiraceae bacterium | reverse complement strand
TTCTTCTTTGTTATATAAATAGCTGATATTCAGATATTTATATATTGTTTATGGCCATTTGTTCCATAATTTGAAGTTGTTATGTACCACTCAAATCGACGAAAAGCAACAACAAATTAGAACTTGTTATAATATGTTGTCTCAAATTCTGCACCATTTTTTCTCTCTTTTGGAGAATAAATTAGATGCAAGAAATGATAAGAAAAAGAAAAACTGGTGACTGTTTATTTGGAATTGCTTAATTCCGCCTTGCGCATAGGCATAGAATCTAGTATAGAGGAGTTTTTCTGTTTCTAGTAATTTTTCTGATCTTAGTTTAATCCCTACATCGAGCCCTATGAGAATTATTTCAAAAGGTAAGCTGAACTGAGCACTTTTTTTTAAACTATGAAAGAGAAACCGAGATGTTTCTTCCAATCGAATCTAGAAAATTCAGGAGCATGTATCTCGTTCCTTCGACTTGATAAACTAATAGTTTTCGTTCTAAAGGTATAGAACTATTTTCGTAGTCTACTTCACTTATTCCTATGCCGTTATCTTTTACATAAATGACGTCATTTACCAGAAACTTTCCTATGTGAAATACTGACCGTAAGTGTTTCAGAATCATTCTGTTCCTCGTAAGCGGCAAGACCCATATTATAATAGGCCAAGCATTATTGCTTGTTATTATCATTCAGCTGCGCGAATCCAGTTTCTTTTTGGGCATAAATTATGGCCTTATCAAATCTGAAGCAAACAGTTGGGTAAACAGTGATTCTTGCAATTTTGGCCTTGTGTTCTTATAATAGATTCCATAATCCACCAGTAGCTCTTGACAACTAATATTGGATTTCTTTGCTATACTGGGACAACTTATCACCAAAGAAAAAAGTACAACTAGATAATTGGAATTTAGTCCATGTAGCTAGACAAAAAATTTGGTAAATATGCTTGAAAGTGTCTTCATTACGAACAGGTATGTAACTGAGGGATTAAGATTAGATGTGATTGTAATCCACAACCTGAGCTCCAAAATCATGAACAATCAACGTAAAAATAGGTTTGTATTTCAAAGTATGCCAAATAGTCTATTTTAAAATGAAATTGGAATTTTGGTAACTAACAAGTGTTTTTAAGAATATATGAGATTTTTTATAGTAATATGTATTAGTCTTTTAATTATCTCTTGCAGTAATGAGCTGGATGAACAAGATTTAAGATTATCTGAATATTTAGACCAAAATCTTGATTTAGTACGAGCTGATCTTGTTGCTTGCGCTGGAGGTAAATCTGACGGCTTTTTGGGGACAGCTATAGAACCAACAGATATAATATATTATCCAGTAACCGGAGCCGTGAATGTCCGTTATTTTGAAACTGAGCAATTGTCTGATCCTCTTGATTTTGCTAACTACAAAGAAGTCATTCTCGAAAGTGAAAGTCTTTTCAACGGATATCTACAGAAGTTTAATTACTCTGAATTTTCAGGAGAAAGAATGGCAGTTGTGACCTATGAAACGCCTGGGAAGTTACATATAAGCAATCCTATCAGACTGAAAACGAATACGTTGCCTACTGAAGTAGATGTCACAGATATAATCATAAATAATGAGGAGAACCTTAATCCATCATTTAGCTGGACCGATGGCAGTATAGATGAAAATATCATTTACTTCCATGTTGTTTCAGATGCAGAAGGCAATCTGATCTCTGGAACCTATACAACAGAGAAGAAATTTACCTTTTATGATCTGAGCAATGTCGTATTTAATATTACAGATCCAAATTCTTCTCCAACTCTTGAGCGAAACCAAGACTATACTTTCTCACTGATGGGAGTAAGTGAGGATAACTGGGTAAATCTTTTTCTTCAAAAGCGATTTTCTACTGAATAAAGTCTTTTAGTAAGAAGGGTAAAGTTTCCACAAGTCATTTGACATGATCCTCGATTAGTTCTTACAAAAATAAGCATCAGCCACTGCTTTGTGCTTTTAGGCACTGCCTTCTTGAGTGCTCAGTCAGCGATAGTTCAGCTCTTTGACAAAAGTGGAGAGTCGCTCATTGGAGCAAAGGTCGTCGTGCAAATTTCAGACGTCAGTACCATCACAAACCTGGATGGTAAATTTTCTATTCCTGCAAATACTGGCAATGTCTTAGTAATGGGTTTATATCAATTACGAAGAGCAATTTTATCACAATAGTTTGTACAGGAAATATGACTCATTCAACATGTCAGCTGACTCTGAGGCACTTAGTGAAGTACTTGTTATTAGTTATGGTACCAGAAAAAAGTCTCATAACAGGACTTATTAGATCCTTTCAGAGTACGAGCTGGTCTTGCAAGTCTCAGGGTACTGTAAGACAAGCTATTTTCTATCCAAATTTCTGAGAATCATATCAGTCCTTCTACAGCTTGCACAAAAGTTGCAACAGATATTCTAATGTCTTCTTCTGTTGTTGTCCAGGAACAAACACTGATTCTTATGACTTTTCTTCCTTGCCAACTAGAGCCTCCTGCCCAGCATTTTCCAGAGGCTTGCACTTTATCGATAACTGTTTCTGTGAGTTCATCGGTAGAACAATGTAGGATCACCTGATTGAAAACAACGTCATTGAGTACAGTGAATTCTTTATTGTCTACTATCAGTTTTGCAAATAATTTTGCCTTCTCGTGAAGGCCATAAACCAGTTCGTCTATTCCCTTTTTTCCGAGATATTTTAGTGTAGCCCAAAGTTCTATGATTCTCGAGCGGCGAGACATTTCTGGCGTATAGTACATGCCATCTCTTTCCTCTCCCTTAATTATATAACTACCACTCATATGTAACGAACTGGTAAGTGCCTCTGCATCCTTACACATGATGATGCCCGAATCATAAGGAGTATTAAGTGTTTTGTGGCCATCTACCGCCCAGGAATCAGCATATTGATAATCTGTGGTTAGATATTTCAGTCTTTGAGTAGCAGCTGCCCACAATCCAAAGGCACCATCTATATGTATCCAAGCACCTTGCGCTTTTGCCCGTTTGCAAATCTGCTCAAAGTTATCAAAGGCTCCACTGTTTACATTACCTGCTTGAAGAACAAGAATTGTCTGCTCGTCTAATTCGGGAATTTGGTCGTGGAGAATTCTACCTTGCTCATCTACGTCTACCCATTCTAAGTTGGCTTTTCCGAGACCTATGAGTGAGATGGCTTTGAGAATCGTAGAATGTGCCTGACGACAAGTAACAACTCTGAGCCTTGGAGCACCGAAGAGACCTTGCTCGGTCATATCCCAGTCTAATTTTTTAAGCAAGCGATATCTTGCTGCTGCTAGACCACAAAAATTAGCCATGGAAGTACCACTTACAAAACCCGCAACTGTCGATGAGGGCAGCCCAAATAATTCTAGCAACCAATTTTGGACAACAGATTCTAGTTTGGAACAGACAGGAGATATTACTTGCATAGCAGTATTTTGGTCCCAATAGATGGATAGATTTTTTGCCGCCAATCCTGTAGGGATGACACTGCCATTAACAAATCCAAAGTAACGACCACCGATCTGTGCTACTGTTGCTGGACTGCCATAAGCATGAAGTAGGTCTAAGATCTCATGAGAATCTCCACTTCTTTCGGGTAGCGTTTCTTCAAACCTTATAAGATTTTTTAAAGCTGACGCGGTAGGGTAGACAGACCTGTCTAAAACCTCGCCGAGATATTGTTTCCCATAAGTAGTGGCTTTGTCAAAGAGTGAATGATCATTCAGGTCTTCAAACATTTTTTGCTGTAATTGGCTCATATTTTTTGAATAAATTTCTTTACGTGATACAAGAATACACATTCAAAATTACAGCAAAGTGTCTGCCTGAGCTAAGAGACTAGATTATCTTTCTATTAGTCTATCTATGTTGGTCCACAAGAATAACATTGCCATCTGGGTCTTGAATCATAAAGCTGGTAGGTCCAGAAGTGCTTTCGTCAGCTTCTACCATCAGACTTAGTCCTTTGGACTTTAGGTCCTGCTGAATTTTTCTTACATCGTCATAACTTTCAGTTTTCTGCGCACTTTCATCCCAGCCAGGATTGAAAGTCAAAATATTTCCTTCAAACATTCCTTGAAATAAGCCTATTAAGGCATTTCCATTTCGCATGATAAGATAATTTTTTTCTAGTTCACCTCCTTGAACTTTGAATCCTAGTTTTTCGTAAAAAATTTTTGATTGATGGATGTCTTTGACACTTAGACTTGCTGAGAATGCTCCTAATTTCATGTTGTGTTTTTAGGTAATAATTGTATTTTATTCTAAAGTAGTATAAGAATTATTATTGACATTTTTTAATTGGACTCGATCTATAAATAGGATGGTATCTGTAACTAGAGGTTTTTTCCATCCCAAATCTGGGTTAGGATTCTTTTGTTCTAGTAATACTTTGATAGTATCGCTTAACTCTGAAAATCTTAGAATCTTCCTATTCGATTCTATACCACCAGAATTTACCGCACCTACAGCATCTAAGTTAAAAGTGAAGCTGTCTAGTCCTTCTTGTTGGAAGAGAATCTCTAGTGGATATTCATAATAAGAATCCTCTGCTTCTTTAGCTTGGGAATACTCCAATTTGGCAGTAAAAATATCGAGTCTTGATCCACTTATTAAGTTGATTCTGTTTTTATTTGGTGAGTAATAGATTTCTTCTTTTTTAGCACTCATCCTGTTTTTACTTTCTGTGGTCATGGTATAAGCTATGAAACTATAGGTAAGTAAGTTTCCTACCAATAAAGGCATGAATAATTTTTTGAAAGTCTCTTTATAGATTAGCTTGACAGTGAAGACTTCCAGTGCTACGCTTCCAAGGCACATGAGAACATAAGTTGCCACCCAATTAATCGGATCGAAAGTAGCTTTAGGGATAAAATCGTCCATTATTAAATGCCAAAATAACATTGCAAACATCATGATAAAAGTGCCAATCAGACCTGAGACCAGATTGCCTACGCCAGCTGCAATCACAGCTTTTTGAAATCCAAATTTGCACAAAGCCATTAATGCCAGAGCTTCAATGCTTATGGTAACAAATACTAAAAACCAAAAATTCTGAATCTCAGCAGTAACATAGATTGCTGGCCAGACTACATTCCATGACATATATAATTAACTTTTATGTTGTATAAGATAACCTACAGAATACTAAAAAGTAAATTCCTTAGACCCACTACCCTATATTCACGACAATCGGTGTATGATCACTATAATCTATCCAATCTTCAAATTTTCCGATCTCCACCTCATAGCCTTGATCTATTAAGGACTCAGAAGCAAAGCAATAATCTAGGTGATAGGGTTTCTCTTTTTTTCGATAAAGAAAGAAAGTAGGATGTTCTTCATTACCATGTGACAATCGGAATTTTTTGTGATACAAACTTTCTATGTTGTAGTTCTCTAGAAGTTTGACAACATCAGTGTGATTACCTACACGGGCTTTTGTATCCCAGATCTTATTACTATTAAAGTCACCTATAAGTATACAAGAGTCACTGAGAAGATCTTTATAGGCATTCATAGCCATCCATACTTGACCAATGTATCTTTCAGTTCTTTTGGTACTATCACCCATTGCCCATATCCCAAATAAGTTGAAACTTAACTTCGGTGTTTTTACAATCAGAGGGATAATGTAACGAAACTTAGAATTGAATGTCTTGTGAATTTTGTAGCTGCAGTTGTTATAAAAAAGGAAGCAGACACCTTTATGATGATTATCACCATACCAGAAATAATCTTCAGGTTTGGGAACTAGGTTACCAAATTCTAACCTGGAGGGATGCTCGCATTCTGAAATAATCAAGATGTCTGGATCGTAAACGAGTATTGGCTTATGCTTTTTTCTAAAGGCACCTTGACAATTCCAGTGGATAATTTTCATAGAGAGTTAAAAGTATAACTTCCATTTGTAAATATTGCAGATTGTATTGTGGTTAGACGAAAAACAAGAAATTTAATATTGACAGAACAATCTGTTATGATAATTGTAATAATTTTAATAAATAACTTATGAAAAGTGCTCTGAAATTATTGTTTTTACTGATCTTATTGCTTGGCGTTTTTGGTTGTGTCAATTTTTTAAAGTTGTCTGACTTGCGATCAGAGGACTATTCCTATCCTAGAGATATTGCAAAAGCCAAAACCTTGCTAGGACAAATGGGTGAAGCTCACCAAATCGATAATTGGGAAAACCTAGAAACTTATAATGTAACATACAAAGATGAGTTTTACGGATTCTTAGGAAAGCAAGCGCATCCCTTCCAAGAGCAAGACATGACCTTTTCATTAGACTATATTCCAAAGACTTTCGATGGAAGAATGGAAATAGTCAGTGGTATTGAGAAAGGTAAGGTATGGGGGATGCAAGATGGGCAAACATATAAAGTTGATGCTTCAGGTGAAGTAGAGCCTAAGGAGAATAAGGACATGAAATTTTGGATTCCTACCTATCAATATTTTATAGAATTTCCTTTGCGTATTCAAGAGGCAACAGTAATAGATTATATGGGGTCAAATGTTATAGCTGGTACCAAAGTAGAAGGTGTGCTAACTTCATGGACAACCGTAGAGCCTCAGAAGAAAATAGATCAGTATCTAATCTGGATAGACTCAGAAACTAAGAGGGTAGTCAAAGTAGAATACACAGTAAGAGCTGCTTATCGTTTTGTTACGGGAGCTGCTTTTTTTAAGGATTACAAAGATTATAATGGTATTCTTTTACCAACGCATATGCCTGTAGAATCCAATTTGCTCAAAGATGGATTTTTACATACAATGCGTATCACTGATTTTAAAGCAAACAAGAGCCCTGCTGAGAACCTGAGACCTTTGGACACAACTTTACAATAAACGAGTATCTATTTATAGTCTGATGGTGGTCTGCGTATGTTGAAACTTCGTTCGAAGGCTGCTGCAAACCCTAGAAGTTTATCTTCCTCAAATGGACGAGCAATAAAGGTAAGATTGATAGGTTCTCCATCTTCTTTATAACCCATAGGTACAGTGAGACATGGATATTTGGCCATGGCTGCATGACCTGCATTGTAATTGTTGATGGAAAGTATAGCGTCTAGATTGAGTTCGGTCATGGCTCCATCGAAGTAGGCAATTCCCTGTCGATGATAATCTTCCTTAATTTCTAAGAATTTTTCTCTACTTGTAGTATCAGCTGTCATAGCTTCAAAAAGTTGCTGACCATAAGGCACTCTCAGTAGTGTATCTTCCTGATTGTATTGTATAAAATCTTGGATGGTTCTTAGAGTGATGGCGGGTGCCGCATACTTATTGAGATAAACGGGAAGGTCTACCAGCATATCTCCGTTCAGAAAAGTCCTGAAGTGTTGGAAGTCAAATTCGCCAGGCTCTATTTCTATCAGAGTAGCACCCTTCGTTTTGATTTTCTCTATAGTTGCTGCATAGATAGTGTCTTCCATGTACCTCTTATAATACCCGAATCGTTTGCCAGTTAGTGTACTTGCTTTTATGGCTTCTAGATAATTCTTTTCATTTAGAGTATTATTTGTTGCTTCATCTTCTGGGTCTTCTCCGGTCATTGCAGACAGTAAAATGGCATTGTCTACTGTGTTTCTTGTCATCGGACCAGGGGTATCTAAAGTGCTGGAAATAGGAACAATCCCAGATCTGCTTAGTAGTCCTACTGTTGGTTTTAATCCTACTAAAGAGTTGAGGCTGGAAGGGGAAAGGATGGAGCCGGAGGTTTCGGTACCTACAGCTGCAGTTGCATAATTAGCTGCCATGGCAATTCCTGAGCCTGAACTAGATCCTCCTGATTCGAATTTTCCTGCACCGTAAGGGTTGAGCGATTGGCCACCTATCGCACTGTAGCCAAGCGGGCATCCACTGCAGAGATAATATGCCCACTCACTCAGATTTACTTTGCCTAGAATCAGTCCACCTTTCGATTCTATCTGATCTACTATAAAAGCATTACGAGTCTGGTTGTCTTTTAGTGCTAGAACTCCCGCAGTTGTAGGCATACCTGCAGTGCCGATATTATCTTTAAACAATATTGGCATTCCATATATCGGGTGCTTCTTATCATTCTGTTTGTCAAACTTTTTTGCCAGCTTGACAGCATGAGGATTGATAGAAATTATAGCATTTAGAGAGAGTAAACTGTCTGTTTCGAATCTGAGAATTCTATACAGATACCACTTGGTCAGATCTTCGTAACTCAGTTTTTTCTCAGTTATAGCGGACTGAATTTCTAGGATATTTTTCTCATAGATATATTGGTGAAGAGAGGTATAATCTATGTCAGAGAAATCTTCTAGTTGTGTATATATATTATTCCAGATGGCTTGTCTATCCAGGTGTTTGGATTGGATGAGTTTGTATTGCATCCTTTTGGACTTGTGGTCGGCGTTTTGTGACAGACGCTTTGATTCATCATAAGCCTTCCACTCGAAGGCCTTTGTCGTTGTGGTTTGCTTGCATGATAGGAGGCCTAAGAACAGGAAATAAAGAAGGTGCTTCATGTTGTTCGACTAAAGGGCTATTAAGTATCTAGCCAAAGTTAAACACTAGGACATTTTTCTGGATAAATTTTTGAATAAAATTAACGCATTAGAATTTAATCTGGACAATAAGCCCCGATGGCAACTAGTTGGTTATTTTGGATTACAAGCTTGCAGCAACTATTGGTTGAGGTTTTTAATAATACTCCTTTTGCCTCACAGGGGTAGTCAAAAATTAAATCCCCATTGACAACAATATTTGCATTAGCTGTACTACAAGTGGTCGATTGAGTTGTAACCTGTCCATTGGAGTCGATCTCAAGCAACCAGCAGGAATTATTTGGTGATTTCATTACTAATCGCGGAGTTAGTGATTCTATGTATAGATCACCACATTCCAGTCTTAGATCTTTTCCTGTACTTGTGCAGCTTATCGTATTGACAGATAATGAACCATCGTTTTCTACTGTTACTCTGTTACAACTATTGCCTTCTACGTATACTAAGCCCTTTAAGCTATTGGTAAGCTCTACAGTATTTATCTTTGTATGATAGCAAATAACTGGGTTGTTTGGGCTAAACTTATTAGGTAACCCTAAGTTAGATAAGTCCACGTCGTCATAGGTCATAGAATTTCCAACCAAGTCATGGATATTTATAGCAATACAATAGATGTCAGTTGTTGTGAAAGAATCTTTTTTTATAGTGCTCTCAAAAATTCCATTTTGGATTGTTCCAGATACGATATTGAACGAAGCAGTTGTTGTGTCCGAAGTACTAGCAAAGGTGGCAACTATTTGGGCTATACCTGAAAAATTGTCAATAGCATCTACATTTAAAAATACATTTTCACAATCTTCACTGATTTGAAAATTAATTAATTGAGGTGGGATAATATCTGAATTAGAATTTATGAGCTTAAGCGTATCCTGAAATCCAAGATTTGCCAGGGCTGCAGAATTATAGGAATTATAATTTGCACTAATATCTTGTGCCGAGATACTCAAAGTATAAGTTCCGGCAAGATTTAGATTGTCCAAATTTATTAGACCTTCATAAAAGCCATTCAGATTAGTTCCAGACGTAAAGGATAAATTTGAAGTTTGAACAGAAGTGTAATTTGTAGAAGTCACACTTGCCGTGACATTACTGATTCCTGATGCATTGTCTGTTACTTGTGCTGTAAAATAAACATCTACGGAATTGTTACTGACGTCAATACAATATTCTGAAACTTGTAAATCTATAAGTTCAGGAGGACTAATGTCATTTATGTTATTTATAATCTTAATCGAAGACTGAAAACCAAGGTTGGATAGCTGTAGACTATCAAGCTGAAGAAAATTAGAGCCAGAATCTTGCAGATGAAGTTCTATACTATGTATGCCATTAATTGAAGAAGTGTCAAGCTGGATAGTGCCTTCAAAAATTCCATTTTGTGGTGTTCCAGAAATGAGATTTAAGCTAGTTGATTGGACGGAAAAATTAGGGCCATGCAATAATGCTATGGCACTAGTCACGCCTAGTAAATTATCTGTTGCTTCGACAGTAAAAATCACATCAACCATGCTTGAATCGACATTTACACAGGATTCCGAAACTTGCAAGTTAACCAATACAGGTGCTTCCACATCCGAATTGACGTTTATGACTTTCAAAGTATCTTGATATCCAAGTCCTGCAAGTTGTGATGGACTGAATGCCACAAAATTTCCTGCTACATCTTGAAGTTGTAACTCTAAATTATGGATACCAGCTACTGTTGTACTATCATAGTCGATTACTCCTTCCCACGTACCGTTTGCAGGAGTCCCTGATATCAGACTCAATGATGCAGCTTCTATGTTGCCATTTGGAGAAAATGATAATGTTAATGCATGATTTACTCCAAGCAAATTATCAGTGGCCTGCACTGTAAATGTAACTTGCTTAGTAGAATCAGAAACATTTATACATGACTCTGAAACCTGAAAATTGCTTAATTGCGGAGCCTGTGAGTCGGAATTTGAATTCAGAATTTTTAAAGTATCTTGAAAGCCCAATATCGCTAAGCTAAAGTGATCAAAATATGAAAAATTACCTGAGAGATCTTGTAGATGTAAGGAGAGAGTATCTGTGCCTTCTACATTGGTGCTGTCAAAGCTCATAACACCTTCATATATACCATTCAGGCTTGTGCCAGAGATAAGTTGTAATACTGCGGAGTTGACAACATTATTGGAGGATTCTGAAAATGCAATAACATTATCAATTCCAGCCAGATTATCAGTAGCCTCTACTGAGAAAACTACATCTATCGTGGATGAAGAGACATCGATACAGCTGTCTGAAACTTGGAAATTGATCAATGCAGGAGGTATGGAGTCGGTTTGTGCAAATAAGGAATATGCCTGAGAAAGAGCAAGAAATAGAAGTATTGTTCTGAAGTTCATATGATATACTGATTTACAATAGCTCTAAAGATATAATAAATGTTGGTCCTCAATATGATCTGTTCTTTTATACAAAGTATCCTTTATTTTGATATACTTAGTTTATGGCTCACTTGGCTTTGCTCCCCTATAGCAGTTAACATATAGCTGCCAGCAGTTAAATCACCAATATTGATATGGCCTGTTATATTATCCTTACCAATTTGCCAGTTTGGTCTCTGAAAAGAATCTTTTGGACATCAAAAGGAGCTTTATAGTAGAGATATTCAGTTGCTGGATTGGGATAGATGAGTAAGAAGGCTTGTTCTTTTGTGTCTACTGTAGAAGAGATTCGAAACTGCTCATACAATTCAGTTACCTGAGTTAGACTAAGTGCAAGGTCCAATAATAATATTTCGTCTATAGTTCCTCGGAGATAAGTAGGTCGTGGGTCATACATGTCTGTGCCTATCGTAAGTGGATAAGGCCTCACTGAGATTCCAGTAGCTGGAGTAGTGTAGACTTCCTCACTATCCAATATTCCATTGATGTACAATTTCTGAGAGTTGCCATCATAGGTGCTGACTATATGATACCATTTACTTGGTTCTAAGGTGGTTTCGGAGATAATGCATCTTTGGCATAAGGTGCTGCCGTTGGGACAGTGATCTGGCTCTATGCATGACATAACTAGATTCCCATTAAAGATCCAAGTACCATATCTGGAATGCCCGCCAAACTTGTTGGCACTTTGTTCTACTAGAGAATAAAATTCTGTTCCATCTTGTTCCTGATGTTGATACCAATGACTGATGCTCAGTTGTGAAGGAATCTCTAAAGCAGAATTGTGTGGAATTTCTAGAAAATTATTTTCTCCATCCAATAACAGTCCTTCATGATTGATGCCAGTACCAAAGCGGGTCTGATGATCTATAACAGTATGTTGATTGTTGGACAAGTCTCTTAGTTCATTACCATCAAAACTATGCAGAATAATGTTTTCAGTGGGTACAATTTGAGCCGAACTTAAAGAACAAAAAAATAGACCAATTATTATTAATAGAAGTTTCATAATCCCAATTGAGGAATCAAGATACAATAACTCTGCATTCTATTTTATTCATATTTTGAATCTAGCCACGGTCCATTTCTTGTAACGTTAGTAAAGAACAGACCATCATAGCGATACAGGCCACCACCTCCTCCGACCCACAATCGACCTTTCGAATCTTCAAAAACAGTTTGTGCCGCTCTGATTCTAAGACCATGCTCGTGGTTGAAGTTTTTGAGTGACTCTCCATCGTATCTATAGACGCCATATCCTTCTGCACTGAACCATATATTTTCTGAGCTGTCTTCGTAGACGCAGCATACTTCATAGGTGCTGAACCCTTCCACGACAAAATTCTTGATGGAATCACCATCATAGCTGCTGACACCACCGTGCCTTGTTCCAAACCAGACTAGCCCTTTGCTGTCTTCTAATATGACATCTACAGAGTTATCGAGCAGACCATTTTTCGATGAGATAGTTGTGAATTCTGAGCCATCATACATAAAGGCTCCATAACCATTCGTACTGAACCACATATTACCTTTCCTGTCCTCAGTTATAGACCAGGTTGTACTCTTTGAAAGGAAGGTTCCTGTATCTGCTTCTGGGTAGGGCAGCTCAAAGTGCTCCCAATTTTTCCCATTATACCTGAAAATTTTATCCACCGAGCCTGCCCAGATTCTACCCTTGTTATCTCCATAAATACTCCAGAAACGCTTTCCTTCAAAGAACTTGTCTTCGGAGAAGTTGGTAAATATTTTGTTGCCGGCTTTGTCTTGGGTCCAATCATATAATACAACACCTTGATCGGTGGCAAACCAGAGATTATTTTCTTTGTCTTGCGTTATACCTGTGACTTGATAACCATGGAATTCTTCTTCTACAGAGTAGTAGCTGACAGAATCTCCATCATAATGAGCCACACCTATTCCATTGGTGCCAAACCAAAGGTTACCATTTTTGTCTTCGTGTATATTTCTTACATATTCTGCTATCTGAGGATCAGTAGCTATATGCTTAGTGGTTGTCTTTCTCGCAGAAGAATCATTTTCCTTGATTATTCCCGTATTTGATTTTTGGAAACTGTTGCAAGCACAAAAAAGTATGATAAAGAATAACCAGTAAAGTTTATACCACTTGAACACTTCCATTTACTAATTCTTAAATTGTTGCTTGCCAAGATAACTGTTCTATTCGATGTGCTGATAAAGTTCTGACTGAGATGACCAACATTTCATTATAATTTGAAGCTTATGACTCCTACAGGTTATAATTAAAAAAATAAAGGGCCTGAATTGCTTCAGACCCTCTTGATAACTGGAATTATTTACATGTTGTTAATCTATCCAGCCAGACCCGTTCCAAAATCTAAAACCTGGGCGACCGTCAGCAGTATTTGCACCGCTATCTAGATAATATCCTAATCCTTGCGAAGAAGGTGGAGTTGTTAGCATTTGCATATTGAAAATTCCATTAGGTATGTTCATACCATTTGTTCCAAAAGGTCCTGTTGCGCCTGTTGGTCCTTGTGGTCCTTGAGGTCCTTGTGGTCCTTGGGCACCTACGGGTCCTGCAATACCATCCACACCAGGTGCTCCTTTGTCAGGACCTTGTGGCCCAGGGTCTCCTTGTGGACCTGGTATGCCTCCACCTATTCCAGGCGGACCATCAGGACCAGTTTGCCCTTTTTGTCCTGCTTGTCCTTGAGGTCCTTGAGGTCCTTGAGGTCCACTAGGACCAGTCGCCCCCTTTGCTCCTTTTGCTCCATCTGGTCCAGGATTTCCTGGAGGACCTACGTAAGCTATACCTGGTACACCTCTAGGTCCTCTAGGTCCTTTTGGTCCTATATCAGATCCAGGTAGACCATTTGCCCCAGGGGGACCTGCTGGTCCTTGCGGTCCTTGCGGTCCCGGTGGTCCTTGGACAGGCTGACCTCCAGTGTCTATCCCAGCTGGTCCTTTGGCTCCTTGTGATCCTGCTGGACCTTGTGGTCCTTGCGGTCCTTCTGATCCTGCAAAACCTGATATCCCAGAAGCTGATTCTACTGCGGCAAAAGCATAGGGTACAGATACCAGTTCTACAGTACCAATTGCGCTGAAGTTCATGCCGCCAGTAACATCCATTGCTATACTTGCAAAATGGTTACTCGTAGACCAATCTATGGCATCAAACTGACCAAAGGTAGAATTTCCTCTTCCTATTTCTATGTTAAAGTGGCCAAGATCAGAAGTACCTACTATGGTCGTTTCTGTATACACTATGGAGTTTGCTTCTAGTATAGATATTTCTAATGAAATATCTGCGTTTGCTACCAGATTACCATTTGCATCCATAGCCATTCCTTGGAAAGAAATCGCTTCGGGTATTTGGGCCTGTGCGGTAAGGACCAATACTAGCAATAAACTGATGATTATATATTTTAAATTCATTCTAGTCTTTTTTAATTATTTAAGAATTAAGGTCTAGCCAATCAGTGCCATTCCAGTATCTAATACCTGGGTTACCGTTAGAAGTATTGGATCCATCATCTAGATAGATATGTCCTACTGGAGGATTGGCTGGTGCTGTACCATTCATTTGTAGACTTAATTTCAGTCCGTTTACTCCTGGTGCACCTCGAGGACCTACAGCTCCTGCAGGTCCTTGTGGCCCTTGAGGTCCCTGTGCACCCTGTGCTCCTGGAGGCCCATCTAATCCATCTGGACCTTGCGGTCCACCATTGGGACCTGGAGGCCCATCTGGACCTTTTGGCCCTACTTCATTACTCGGTGGTCCGGGATCACCTTGTGGTCCGGGATCTCCTGTAATTCCTTGTATACCTTGTGGTCCTGGAGGACCTGGTAGTCCCGATTCACCTGCAAGTCCAGTAGGTCCTGTGGGACCAGTAGGCCCAGGAGCTCCATCAGCTGTACCTGGATCACCTTGAGGTCCTTGTGGACCTACATCTCCTACTGTTCCTCCTGGTAGACCATTAGTGCCATTTACTCCTGCAGGTCCTTGTGGACCAGGAGGACCTTGTGGGCCTTGAGGGCCTGCTCCAGACCCTGCACCTTGCGGTCCTTGCGGTCCTTGCGGCCCTTGTGGCCCTTGATGTCCTTGAGGGCCAGTGAGACCTCTTCTTCCTACAGGTGTATTATCAGAACTAGCAACTTGGAATGCAAAAGGCACAGAAAGTAATTCTACTGTAGAAGAAAAGCTATAATTGTTGCCACCATTAATATCCATTTCTACTTGTAGGTAATAGGCTGTATTGGACCAGGTCAGATCTGACATATTTCCGATGACTACAACTCCTTGCCCTACATCTGCTGCAAAGTGTCCTATGCTTGTTGTAGTTACGGTTTGTGTTTCTATATATTGGGCATCCCCATTGATGCCGGATAGTATAGAAAACTGTAATCCTATAGTAGCATTTTGTAATGCAGAACCACCGGCATCGACTGCTATACCTTGATAATTAAATGCCTGCGGCTGGGCAAAGGCGATGGTACTTATAAGTAGCATCATTACCGCTATTGTTATTTTATACATATCGTGTCTTAATAAAATTGTTAGTTGAAATGATTCTAGAATAAGTCTATCCAGCTTGTTCCATCATAGTATCTATATCCAGGCTTATTGTCACTTCTATTAGAGCCATTGTCTAAGTAGATATCATGTATTGCTGGATTAGAGGGTGGTAGAGACAAGAGATTTTGTATCGGTGCAGAATCGCTTCCATCTTGTCCTGTAGCTCCAGCAGCACCTGTAGCGCCTTGAGGTCCTTGAGGGCCAGCTGAACCTGTTGCTCCTTGAGGACCAATTGGGCCATCTATACCAGGATCACCCATCGGCCCATTAGGATCACCTGGAGGTCCCGCTTCGCCCTGTGGCCCTTCCGGTCCTTCTGTTCCTCCGGCTGGTCCTTTTGCCCCTTGATCACCTTTCGCGCCTGGAACACCTTGTGGTCCTTGTGGTCCTTGTGGTCCTTGTATACCTTGATCTCCTTGATCACCAGGCAGTCCAGTTGCACCATCTTGTCCACCTGATTCACCTTGAGGTCCTTTAGGACCTTGGTCCCCAGATGGGCCTTTGGGACCATTTGGATCACCTGCTGGACCATTAGCACCATTGGGGCCAAGCGGTCCTTGTGGTCCTTGTGGCCCTTGTGGCCCTGGTGGTCCTACTGCACCACCTCCTGGCGCTGGATCACCTGCTTCTCCTTGCGGCCCTTGCGGCCCTTGAGGTCCGGTAGCACCTCGAGGACCTTGTGGTCCGCGAGGTCCATACATAGCTTCTGTTGCATGAAAAGCATAGGGAACTGATAAGAACTCTGTAGCCCCAGCTTCTAGATATGAGCTGCCACCTTGTGGATCTATGGCTACTTCTAAATATAGAGAACCTGCCAGCCAATCTACACTTGCTAATGTACCTGCTATCACTGTTCCCCTACCGATTTCTATACTAAATGAAGCATCATCATTTGTAGTGGTATTATGACTTTCTATGTAAGCAAAATTTCCACCTGGCTCGTCTTCTACAATTGTTAGAAGAATACTAATGTTAGAAGATATGACAGGTTGGTTATTTGTATCAAAGGCAACTCCTTGATACATTATAGCTTGTGGTTGTGCAAAAGTCGAAACGAAGGTCATGGCCATTATGGCCAGTAGTATATTTTTCTTCATTATGTTCTTTTTAAATTTTTGTAATCTTAACGGTTCTAGAGTGCTTGTCTCCTTTTGAAACCTTCATGAAGTAAAGACCAGAACTATATGAACTAAAATCTATTTCCTCACTGTCGGAATTTATTCTTTGCTTTAGGATAAGCTCTCCTGATTGATTATAGATACTGTAATCATAATCTCCATGAGCTTTGTCTAAAGAGAGAGTTAAGTTTGCTACAGTAGGATTAGGATATACTCTAATATCTTCTAGCAGCAAGTCGTCTGTGGACACGAGGCCAGTTAGAGTTACATTTAGAAATCCTTGCGAAACCATGATCTCACCATCGGTAAGTTCAGTATTCATCGGTTCGCCTATGGAAAGATATATAGCCCCTTCAGAACTCATGACCGAGGTTCCCGCAGAGGTAATTACGTAGGATTTAATAGATTGGGAGTAGCCGATCGTGGCGATCATCAAACCCAAAGTGATTAGTAATGTTTTTTGCATAAATCTGCTTTTAAAAAAAATGAAAGAATGATTTAAAGAAATCTTGACTTCTGTAC
>CAZKXO010000041.1:0-17261 GCA_964556525.1 uncultured Saprospiraceae bacterium | reverse complement strand
CCTCAGGAAACCAGTTTAGGTAAGCGTATCATAGAGCACAGCATCATTCTGATGGATAGGATAGGCTTCGAGGCCTTTACCTTCAGGAAATTGGCCAAAGAGATTGGATCTGCTGAAAAATCTATCTACCGCTACTTCGACAACAAGCATTTGCTTCTACTCTTTCTGACCTCTTGGTACTGGGAATGGGTCCACTACCTGATCAAAATCAATATTAAGAACATCTCAGAGCCAAAGAAAAAACTAGAGATAGCAGTAAATAATATCGTGCATGCCACCTCCGAAAACCCCATGAATAAGTATATCAACGAAAATCTGCTCCACAAACTGATCATAAATGAAAGCGGCAAAGCGTATCATATAAAAGCCATAGACGAAGAAAACAAAGCTGGACTATTTTATGCTTATAAGGCTGTGGTCAAAACCGTCGCCGAAATCATTAGGGAGGTTAATCCTCAATTTGAGTACTGTACCAGCCTCTCCAGCAACTTATTTGAAATGGCCAATAACCAAATTTACTTTGCTGAGCACCTACCTAAGCTCACCAGTATTAAGTGCAGTAAAAAACAAGATGAAGCGCTGGCAGATATGCTCCTCCATTTCTCTTCTAAAATCCTAGCTTAATTTATCAGACCTTAAACTTTCTGATGAGCACTGGAAGTATCGTCAGGTCAGCCACTAAGGCCGAAATCAGTGTCACGGATATCAGCAATCCGATTGTTACAGCGGGCTGATTGGTAGAAAAGAAAAGAATCAGAAAACCAAAGAACAAGATTATCGTGGTAAATATGATGGCCTTACCACATTCCTGAAAGGTTATCTGTAGGGCTCGTTCTGTGTCACCATTGTACTGGTCTTTGGCGAGTTTGTATTTGCTGAGGAAATGGATAGTGTCATCTACAGCTATCCCAAAGATGATGGCAAACACTATAGAAACCCCAGCTTCTAGTGCCACTCCAGTAAATCCTATCAGCGCAGCAGCAAACAATAGTGGAATCAGGTTAGGTACCAGCGCCAGAAACAGCATCTTCCAGTTTCTAAAGAGTAACCCCATCAGCAAACTGACAATAACCAAGGCAATAAGGAGACCATGGAGCAAACTTTCTTTGACAAATTCTGAGTTCTTGTCCAACAATAAGCCTGTGCCCGTTTGCCTAAATTGGATAACCTTAGGGTCTATATTTTCTGCTAGCCAGTCATCTATCCTGGCACTCATGGCTTTGATATTTTCTGCACCTACATCTTTTACTTTGGAACTGACTCTGGTTTTTTTCTTGTCCTTGCTGATGAGTACATCCGTGCCCATAGAAGGTAAGGAGGCCAGCATTCGTTTTATCTTTCTATAGTCCTTTTTGTCAGGCATGATAAATGCGGACTCCTGATTACCGTCTATCATCTGATTGATACTCTTGGTAATGGTGCCTAGTGAGAATGCTGTTCTTATTTCAGGAAGAGACTTAAGGTGATCTTCGGCTTTGACGATGGCGGAGATGACTTCATGGTCGTATATTCTGTAATCACCCTGCATAGTACCTGCCAGCTCCAGAGGTCTGAAACCTGCATACTCTTTTTCGAAATAAAGAAAGTCCTCGCTGATTTTGACACCTTGTGGAAGGTTGGTGTAGAGGTCATAGTTGGTATGAATTTTAGAAATCCCCCAAGCAAAGACTATAAGAAGAGCAAAGGTGACAATCGTAATCACCTTCCGTCCATTTATACTGAAAACATAAGCCTTGCTGAGTATAGAAGACCATATTTCTTTTTTTTTGGTTTCTGAAATCATCTGCTCCTTTGCAAAAAGCGAAAGCACAGGACAGGTAAAACCGATGACCACCACATAAGCAATCAAAACACCGATAGCGGAATTCATACCGAACTCCTGTATAGGCCCTATCCTTGAAGTCAGCAATGTAGCAAAGCCAGCCGCAGTTGTCATGGAGGTGAGCAGAGTCGCTAAACCTATCTGCTTGATAGTGACCTCCAGCGCATCTTTCCTTTTCTTGCCTTTGCGGAGCTCGTCGTGGTACTTGGTCATTATGTGTATGACATCACTGGTCCCTACTATTAGCATCAGTATCGGATATAGTGCAGACATGACAGATAATTCTCTGCCCCACAACGCAAGGATTCCAAAAAATATGACCAGCCCTATAGCAATAGAAAACAATGCGATCAAGATACTGGCGGCACGTCTGAAAATAAGTATCATGACGATGCAGATAAGTATCCCACTGACTATAGTTGACAGCAGAATCTCTTTGAACTGGATTTTGGCAATTTCTGATTGGAAGTAAGCCCTGCCAAGTAAATGATATTGCTGGAACTCGTACTTGGCAAGGAGCTCATAAACGGCATCCATGATTTCATCCGAGGCTTCCAGCTGTATATTGTCTTCTGTCTTGATAACCAGAACAGTAGAGGTCGCTTTTTCATTGACTAGATTATAAAGCACCCGCTGATCATTCATAAGTCGGAGGCTATCGGCGGCCATTCTTTCTGGTTCGTCTAGGTGTAAGGCTGGCACAGTAGTAGGACCGAAAGGAGTCATCACAGGATAGGTCATATCTGGCAGCGCCTGTACCAATTTCACATTAGGAATGTCCTTCTTGGCATCCTTAGAAAAATCAGATACCTTCTTCAGAAATTCTGCATCAAAAACCGTCGGTTTATTGTCTAGAGCAAGCAACAGAAAGTTGTCATCCGTCTCGAACTCCTTTATAAAAGCCTGAAAAAACTCCAAGTCCTCATCTCCTTTAGGAAAGAACTGCTCAAAGTTGAACGAAAACTTAAGTCTGGGGAGCAGTAAGCAAGACAGCAAGGCTATAACTACAAATATGGCTATGGAAGCCTTGCGGTTTCGGTAGAAGGTATCGAACATATACTAGTAATAACAAACAAAGATAGATTTTGCTCAATGGAATAGGTAAAAGATGTGCAGGTCTGAAAAGGATTGTAACCTGAGGTTGTGCAAAGTGTCCCATATTTCATTTGTGTAGTATCTTATAGTAACTTAGGCCTATGCAAGCACAACAACCATTTCAGTTTCAGTATACGCCGTCTGTCGCGGACTTGCTTAAACAGTTGAATTCCAGTCTAGCCCTCAGTACCTATCAGGCCGGTAAAGTCATATTTATTAGTGCTCAGGATAACAACAAGTTGGTCCAGTTGCCACGTAATTTTTCCAAGGCAATGGGTATAGCGATTCATAAAAATAAGCTGGCTCTTGCTTGTAAAGAGGAGATCATTGTGTTTAGCAATTCTAGGTCTTTGGCGCAGCATTATCCTAATAATCCCAAGACCTATGACACCATGTTTCTGCCTAGATGTACTTACTATACGGGAGCGGTCGATATCCATGATATAGATTTTACTAATGAAGGCCTATGTGCGGTAAACACCAATTTTTCTTGCATCGTCAGAATAGATGACAACTTCAGTTTTACACCTATATGGAAACCGAATTTTATTACAAAAGCCACTGCTGGAGATCATTGTCACCTAAATGGTATGGCTGTCAATCCTGAAGGAGAAATTAAATACGTTACAGCTTTTGCCCAAACAGATACTCCTAGAGGGTGGACCGCAGACCTAACCAATACTGGTGTACTTATAGACTATCAGAGTAAAAAAGTTCTAATAGATAATCTTGCTATGCCCCATTCTCCAAGAATATATAACGGAGATTTGTATCTGTTACAATCAGCCAACGGCACATTGATCAAGATTAATAGAGAAACCTTAGAGCAAGAGCTTGTCTATCAGCATGATGGTTTTCTTAGAGGGCTTTCTATTTATAGAGGCTATGCCTTTATCGGTCTGAGCAAAATACGTAAAGAGAGTTCCAGTTTCGGAAAGCTTGCTATTGCAAAGAGTTCTAAACAGGCGGGTATTCATATAGTGGAACTGAAAACAGGTGCCAGAATCGGTCAGCTAGTCTACACTAATTCCGTAGATGAGCTCTATGATATTCAGATTCTACCCAATATGCAACGTCCCTCCATACTAAACACCATGAAGGAAGTTCACAGACTAGCGCTTAGCCTTCCTAATACGTCCTATTGGGGAAAAAAGAATGCCTAAAAAGAAGGATAGTAAGGTTATGCGAACTATATTGCGTAAAACATTTTGTAATGAATAATATCCTTAGAGGTTCTCAAGCTGCACCAGCCCTTAGAAGACTAAGATTTCTTTCTGGCACCTATCACCGATTATATAGCTCAGGAGAAGCAAGTAAAGCAGTACTCTACAAATTATTTTCTAAAATTACCAGACTAGTCAGCTTACTTAAACGTCTTGTCCATGGAAGTGTGATCAGGAAAACGATAGGGATCAGTTTGTTACTGTCTGGGATGTTTTCTACTGCTGCTATTCAGGCACAGAACTTTAGTGATCCACAGGCCTTTCCGCAACTGTCAACCGAAGGTGTAATTTTACCTGCGCTGCTTGATATAGATGCGGATGGAGATTTGGATATCACTGGGCTTAATGGTGATGGTAATGATCTTAGACCTTTTTTGATAGAGAACATCGGAACGCCTGAGGATTTTGACTTTCCAGAATTTGTCTTAGACGGTATTAATTTAGAAATAGACCCAAATATTGAAAGAGCTCTGTTTTTTGATGGTGGTGATCTGGACAATGATGGTGATGATGATCTTGTCACCTATTTCTACGACGATGAATTGGGGGAAAATTATATTCTTTATTATGAAAATTTAGGGAGCAATGAATTTGCTTCAGTAGACACATTAAATTCTGTCAATTTCATTACAGGTGAGTTCTTTTTTAGCCATGATCTGAATCTTGTGGATATAGATTCTGATGGTGACTTAGATGTTGTCGGTATTGGAACATCCTTGGAAGGGTTCTCTACAGAGGAATATGAAACAGTCTTAATCGAATGGGAAAATATCGGCACCTCTGATGATGCCCAATTTGCAAACGGCACTGTAGATTTGAATTTTCCTGCCATGCCATATAATGGCGTCCCTCTGAACGAAATTGCCGACTTTGACAATGATGGAGATCTAGATGTATTACTAGCTATCTATGATTATGATATCGAATCTACTCTTATGAGGTATGTAGAAAATACTGGTTCTGGCTATAATGATCCAATAGACCTTCAGCTAATTCCTTCTGACCTCACGATTTTACCTACTTCCGGAGATTTGGATAACGACGGAGATATAGATATACTTTATGAAGTATATGATTATGATGATACTTCTAATCTGACTAATCTTTTTTGGTTAGAAAACATGCAATTAAGTTCTGTCGAAGAGTGGTCATATGAGGAAGGAGAGTTGTCTTTGCTACAAACAGTAGTAGACCATCAGCTTATCCTAAATGTAAGCCTACAACAATACACTAATCTGAATCTCAGTATCGTAAATGCCCAAGGCGCCATCCTTGCTCAGCGGTTTGAGTCCGTATTACAAGATCAGCTTGCATTGGATGTGAGTGCACTGGTTGCAGGTGTTTACTTCCTTAATGTGTCGGGGGATAATAGGCAGAAGACTTTCAAGTTTATCAAAGGGTAGTCAAAGAGTGAGGCTGTCAGAACTCGGCAGATCATGTCTAGTCCCTCACAAAATATGCACAGACGTCCATGCTATCACCTGATGGTTCGGTTCTTTCATTTTAAAGGTCGATAGGCTATTGGGGTTATAACGTGAAGGAAACCTAATTGCCAAGTGGATTGCCTATAGAAAGTAAGAGTCATTAAGATGACCATGATGGGGTGCTATTGTAAGAACTCTATAATCCATCTTGTATTATATTAGCGTAAAAGAAATTTACAGCACTTGCTCCTCTCACACCATACTCCGGACAAACTAGAAGCTGGCACTGACGAGGCCGGTAGAGGCTGTCTGGCCGGTCCGGTGTTTGCAGCAGCGGTGATCTTGCCCAGAGATTTTGAACATCCATATTTGCGGGATTCCAAAAAAATGACTGCCATTCAAAAGGAAGAGCTCTATGAACTTATAAAGGAGCAGGCCATCGCTTTCTCAGTCAAGAAAGTTTCGCCCAAAAAAATTGATCAAATCAATATTTTAAATGCCTCCATTTTGGCCATGCATAAGTCTCTGGCAGGGCTAGCTCTCACTCCGGAGTACATACTAGTAGATGGGAATAAATTTAAGCCATTTAAGCAGATTCCTTTCGAATGCATCATCAAAGGTGATGACAAATATTATTCTATAGCTGCGGCGTCAGTCTTGGCCAAAGTAGAGCGGGACAGATACATGACCCGCATGGCTAAACGCTATCCACGATACTCCTGGGAAACAAATATGGGTTATCCTACCTCAGCCCATCGTTTGGGTATAGAGGAACATGGTGTTACACCACTACATCGCAAAAGTTTTAAGATGCTTTCTGCTCTTGACCATGCAGACCAGTTGAGCCTTTTTGACCAATAGAGCTCTTTAGAGTGAGTTCCAAAAGAAAAGTGGATCCATATCTGCATAGTAATTGGGCAATTAGGAAATTGTAAATTCTGCGCATTCTTCCTCTAAATCTCGTGACTCAAATTTAGTTGATTGAAAGATTGTTTTAAGGACAGACTTCTGTTTTGCAATTGGCAGATCAAAAGTAGTTTCATCCTCTAGCAATTCAGCAAAAGTGATGTGACCATTGTACATAATACATAAGTTGACCTTGATGACAGCATTGTTCAGAGATGTTGTTTCTAAGATTTTAAGAACAGAATCAGTCGGATCTTTTTCAATTTTTCTATCTAGCTTACCTGTGAAACTAATTGCAGTACTTTCTGACTCTACCACTGTGCAAGCAATTGTCAAGGTCAAAAAACTGAGTAAAAAGGCTGATAGAAATTTTTGATTCATAGCTGTATGATTTAGTAGATTATCTCTAAAGATAGACTATTTCATTATCAGAAAAAGGACTAAATCACCTTCATATAATATTAAGCATCTTTGTAAGCATGAAAGGAGCTATTGTTACAATTGGAGATGAGATTCTTATAGGCCAGATTATTGACACGAATTCAGCCTGGTTGGGAAATGAAATGACGATGCTTGGGATAGAAGTAGCTGGCATGATGACCATTCCGGATAACACTACTGCCATCCATAATGCCTTGGACAAAACAATGGCTATTGCAGATCTGGTGGTGCTGACAGGTGGCCTTGGTCCTACCAAAGATGACATCACTAAGAAAGCTCTGGCAGATTACCTAGACAGCGACCTTTATATGGATGAGGCACTGGCCATCAGAATCAAAAACTACTTTGATACCAGAAATATTCCTTTTCTAGATGCACATAAGCAACAATGTCTTATGCCCACCAAGGCTGAGACCTTATTCAATAAAATGGGGACAGCACCAGGAATGCTCTTCGAACATCAGGGTAAGTACATTCTCTCTATGCCAGGAGTACCGTATGAAATGAAGTATATTTTCAAGGAAAGCTTTCTTCCCAAATTAGCAGAACTGAGAACTGAAGACTTTAAGATTTTCCATAAAACCATCAAGACAGTCGGGAAAGGAGAATCCAGAATCGCTAAGTCCATAGAAGATATCGTGGAGCTGTTACCAGAGTATATTTCCATTTCCTACCTACCTAGTGTGGGGCAAGTAAAGTTGAGATTGACAGCCAGAGACAAGCAAGACAAATCTGCTGAAGTAAGTAAATATGTACAACTTATTGCCAATCGGATTCCTGACATTATTTTTGGTTATGATAAAATCAGTTTGGCAGAAAGTCTTCAGAACACTATGATAGAGAAAGGCCTCACCCTTTCCACCGCCGAAAGTTGTACCGGAGGCTATCTAGCACATCAACTCACTAGTATTCCAGGATCATCCAAGTATTACATGGGAAGCATAATTGCCTATGATTATGAGCCAAAGAAAAAGTTGCTGGGAGTCAGACCAGAGACTCTCGAAAGCACTGGTGCAGTTAGTGAGGAAACAGTAACAGAAATGCTTAGCGGTCTGCTGGACCAGCTAAGAACTGACCTAGGAATAGCTATTTCCGGAATTGCTGGCCCAGGAGGCGGCCTCCCGGATAAGCCAGTTGGGACGATATGGATGGCCTGGGGGTCGAAGACAACTGTCCGCACCAAGAAGTTAACTCTAAGTAAAAACAGGGAGAAAAACATCGAGTACACCGCTATAGCTGGTATGAATGCCTTACGAAAATTCATAAAAGATATCGGCTAGAACCCTCAGAACCCTCGTTTTTATTGAGCTTTAGAGGCTATAGTCTTGATGGAGCTTTAAAACTTCAGACCCGTAATCCTTCCTAATAAACCCTTACCTTTGGGCATCCTAACCAAAAGAACTATAAACGTTTATGACCAAAGTAGAACTCGTAATGCCCAAAATGGGTGAGAGCATAATGGAGGCGACCATTCTAAAATGGGTAAAGCAAGTCGGTGATAAAGTAGCAGAGGATGAGACCATATTGGAAATTGCTACAGATAAGGTAGATTCCGAAATTCCTTCTCCTGTCGATGGTGTCTTGGTAGAAATCAGACATCAAGAAGAAGAAGTGGTAGAAGTCGGAAAAGTTATTGCGATTATCCAGACCGAAAAAGGAGAGTCTGCGGCACCAGCACCTGTAGCTCCAAAAATAGAAACATCACCTGCACCAGCACCAGCACCTGTTAAGGAGGAGGTAAGAGCACCTGCCATGCCAGTACCTTCAGCGGCAGCAATACCTGTAGTTGCTACAGCAGATAGTTCAAGATTCTATTCCCCACTTGTCAAAAGTATCGCCAAGAAAGAAAATATATCTATCCAAGAACTGGATATGATTCCGGGTAAAGGCACCAATGGAAGAGTAACCAAAGCAGATATACTCAACTATGTGGCCAACAGAACTTCGGTGCCAGCAATGACACCGATGCCTGCCAGCAATGGCAATGGACATACTGCTGCAACAAAACTTACTGCTACAGCCCCTGCCGAGGTAAAATCTTCGGCACCTGCTGCTTCTATGACAGGCGGTGATGAGATAATAGAGATGGGCAGGATGAGGAAACTGATTGCGGATCATATGGTCAAGTCTAAGCATACCTCACCACATGTGACCTCTTTTGTGGAAGCAGACGTGACTAATCTAGTCAACTGGCGAAAGAAGAATAAGGATGCTTTCCTTAAGAAGTACGGAGAAAAAATCACCTTTACGCCACTTATAATGGAGGCCGTTATCAAAGCTATCAAGGATTTTCCGATGGTCAATGTATCGGTAGTAGATGATAAGATTCATGTCAAAAAGGATATCAATCTGGGTATGGCTGCGGCCTTGCCTTCAGGGAATCTGATTGTGCCTGTAATCAAAAACGCCGATTACCTCAATCTGGCAGGTCTGACTAAGTCAGTAAATGATTTGGCAAACAGAGCAAGAGCCAATAAACTCAAGCCAGAAGAAATACAAGGCGGCACCTATACTCTGACCAATGTGGGTACTTTTGGTAATGTGATGGGGACACCTATTATCAATCAACCTCAAGTAGCTATCCTTGCAGCAGGCGCAATAAGAAAGAAACCAGCTGTAGTAGAGACCGAGTATGGTGATCTGATTGCTGTGAGGCAGATGATGTTTTTATCTCATTCATATGACCACAGGGTAGTAGATGGATTCCTGGGAGGTTCGTTTGTAAGAAAAGTAGCAGATTATCTGGAAGGATTTGATGTCGATAGACCACTATAACAAAGAATAATTATTGTCAAGTTTTGAGGACCACAATTCATAGCCTAACTCTGACCCTAAGCATTTTTCTGTCAGTAGCTTTATTACCTGACCTTAATGGACAGAGCAGTAAGCAAAAAGGAGATACTGCATGGGACCAAGGAAAAATAAAAACAGCGGTCAATCATTATTCCAAAGTGGATAATATTCTGGAAGATAAATCCCTACTCACTAAAAGAGGACTTGGGTACTTCAAACTCAACAAGCTCAAAAGAGCCATCAATGATTTTACGCAGTCCAAGAAACTGGGAAATGACGATCCAGAATTGTTCTTCCTCATGGCGCAGTCCAAGCAGCACCTGAAAGATTACGAAGAAGCAGCCTATTTCTATAAAGAATATATCAAAGCTGCTGACACCAAGTCATATCAAGGCCAGCTGGCTCTCAGAGAAATAAAGAACTGTGCCTACAGTGCCTTCCATCAGAAGGATGCTTCTACAGCCTTTGTAGAAAGCTTCGGTGAGACGGTAAATACTTACTATGATGAAGTCTATGCGCTACAAAGCCCTCAGTTTGGCAACACCTTCTATTTTTCTTCCAATAGAAATCTAAAGCACAACGATGTCTACGCTTATAGCATCAATGAAAAAGGAGAGTGGGTAGAAGACAAAGAATGGGACAGGGAAATAAATACTAACCTTAACGAATATGTGATGGACGTCAGCACTGATGGCTTGGCGATGTTGTTTACAAGAACCCAAGGCAATGAGTTGACTACAAAAATATTTGTGTCTTCCTTTGATGAGAATGATGACCAACACATTATAGAGTTGCCGGAGTACTTACTGGATGGTGCCGTAGATCTTCAGATAGTAGATTACAATACCATTGCTTTTGCGAGCAAGGACTTAGGGGGCTTTGGTGGCTATGACATCTTCACTCTCAACTATAAGAACGGCGTCTGGTCCGACCCTATCAATGAAGGAGAAATTATAAATTCTGAATATGACGATAGAAGCCCATACTTTGCCAGCAATGGCAAGTTCCTTTATTTCAGCTCTAACAGACCCTATTGTTTTGGTGGCTATGATGTGTACTACTACAACAAGTTAGGTATAGCCAAACATCCGACCAACATGGGTGCACCGCTCAATAGTCCCGGCAATGACCTCCACTTCCGCCTACACGTAGATGGGCAGATGGCCGTAATGAGCTCAGACCGGAAATCTGGAGCTGGCGCTTACGACATCTATCAGGTTTATTTGCAAGACTTCAAACCTATGCCGCCTAAAGATGACCGTCAGCTAGAATATCTAAAGGACTACTATAATTATACCACCCCTCAAGAAGAAATAGTAGAAGAACCCAAAACCCATCTCGACATATTGAAAGAGAGAATGGAAAAAGAAGAAACTGACTCAGCTGAAGAAACTAACAGCGAGCCTGAGGAAGAAATAGAAACTGTAGCCGACACAAAAAGAACGACTGAACCAGAGAAAACAGATCCAATCAGCCAAACAGACGACATGGTGGAGGCTATGACTGAAATAGCCGAGACCAAAGAAGTCAAGACGGTAGAAGAGACTATAGACGAAGCTAAAGATGCTATAGAACAAAAGACAACCGACCTTACAAGTGAAATGGATAACAAGGCAGATAAGATAGTTCAGGTAGGCAGACCAGCTGCGAGTGAATCAGCCAAAAAGGATATAGAAGAGCTGAGTAAAACGAACATGGAAGAGAACAACTCTACCATGAGCACTACAAACAAGACCACAACCAAGACCACAACCACCAAAACTGATGTAGCACAAAGCTCAGACAATTCTTCTGAAACACAGTCCACAACAAAACCGACACAAACCTCAGAAAAGAGCTACACAACAATATATAAGCCCGAACAACCAGAGAACACCAAGCCAGCTATTCCACGAGAATCTTCTGGCGAGTCACCACTCAATTCTCTGAAAAAAGAAAGAAGAACCACAAAGCCATCCAATGTAAAGTTCATTTCTGGTGAAAAGCTAGCCAATACTGTCCTCTATCAGGACCGCCATGATCTCATGAACGACATCAACAAAGCTAAGTTGGACAAGCTGGTTTCTTACCTGAAGCAAAATCTAGATCACTCAGTTCATTTTGTGGCACATACGGATCACCTGGAATTGGGTCTGCCAGAATACATGCAGTACAATACCCTTAAGAGGGCAAACTTACTCGCCCGTTACCTTATGGACAATGGCGTAGGACAAGACAGAATAAGTATAGAATCCGTCTGTGCTAATTACCCCTTAATAAAACCAGAAAATGCGGGCAAGCTAAATGAAGAATATCTTGCCTACAACAAACGTATAGATTGGGAACTGAGAGACCGAGACAAGCAGGTGCTCATGAGTCAGCAATTGCCACTCGGTAGTATCCCAGGCTATGCCATAGACAGAAAACACGAGTTGTACAGTCTACTACGAGAGGAACTCTACTACTCAGTAGAAATTGCAGAATCACCAAGAATCTACAAGAACGCTGTCCTCCGTTTGTTCACCGATATTTACATCAGAAAAGAAACCCAGTCATCCAATAATAAGTACTACATAGGCATCTATAACAAGTACGAAGACGCTGTGGCTCTAAAGGAAAAACTAGATACCTCGTCTGCCAAGTATGCAAAGATAGTCCCCTTCTATAACGGCATGCCTATCTCCAAATCAGACCTTAAAATCGTGGCTAAAGACTATCCAGATCTGACATCATATATTTCAGGAGAGCGGTAAGATGCACCCGTGCGCCTAAATGTGAGTCCTGCCCGCAATTATCTATACATGACAGGTCCCATTCATCCAGCCTTCTTCACCTGCGCTCCCGACCCCTACAGAGCAGCCATACATAACTCATATCTTAACTCTCATCTCTCATAACTCTCTATTCACTAATTAACCAATCCACTAAATACTAATCACAGAATATCTTACTTTTGCCGCATAATTCTAAATGATGACTACAAATACTGATTCAAGAAAGAAATACTGGTTGTGGACGATGATTTCACTTGTTGGAACCGTACTTTTCCTTGTATTCAAACCTGAATGGTTCTGGGTAATGCTTCCTTTTCTAGGGACTGCCTTCGTTTATGCCATGGATTGGGCTTAGGAATAGCACCTAAATAGTCGTTTCGGCACCAATTTTCCGACTTAGCATGGGCTTATCATGCGCTTTGTATTATTATCTAGATTGGATTTATATACTAGAGAAAATTATCTGTGGATAATCTGGAAAGGCTGATTGAGAAGTATATCGCTTCAGATCAGACAAGAAACATAGTGACTGGGCTTTCAGAAGAACAACCTTCTCGCTTACTGTTGACAGGAATGGTGGGTGCTCAGGAATGCTTTGTCCTCTCATCAATATTCAAGTCCTTCAAGAAGTCACACGTCTTTGTCGCTACCGACAAAGAAGAAGCCGCTTACATACAGAATACGCTAGATCAGATTACTACTGAGCAATCCGTCTTTTTCTTCCCAGATTCCTTCCGTAGACCTGGGTTTTTCGAAGAACTAGACAACAATAATGTACTTGTCCGCACAGAATCTATCAATAAGATTTCTACGGGCTATCACGAAAAGGACATCCTGATTACCTATCCCGAGGCGATTTTCGAAAAGGTAGTCGATCCCAAACACCTCGAATCTCAGAAGATAAATATTGCTAAGGGTGAAGACCTAGATGTAGATACGATAATCGAGTTTCTGGTAGATTATGGTTTCGAACGAACAGACTTTGTCTATGAGCCCGGCCAGTTTTCTATCAGAGGGGGCATCGTCGATATCTTCTCCTTTGGCAACGAGTGGCCTTATAGGGTAGAACTCTTTGACGAAGAAGTAGAGTCTATCCGCTTGTTCAATCCTACGACCCAGCTGTCCTTAAAGAATATCGCCAAGGTATCTATCATACCTAATGTGAGCAACAGATTCTCTCAGGAAGACAAAGTGTCCCTCTTCAAGGTGTTTCCTCAGAATGCCATTATCTGGATAAAGGATGTAGACATGCTACTGGAGAAACTGGCAGATTGCAAAGAAAAGGCTGCCATTTTTGCCGAGCAAGTAAAATATGCTGAAGACGAGGCCTTGAAAAAGCTGCTAGACGAAAGAGCTTTCATCTATCCAGACCAAGTCATAGCGGAACTGAGCAATTTTGACATACTTCTACTGAAACAAGGCGCGAAAGCCATTGAAGTTTCCCAAGAGATAAAGTATAACGCAACACCTCAGCCGACCTTCAACAAGAACTTCAAACTCTTGCTAGATGACCTCAACAAGAATGATGAAGCAGGCCTGGAAACCTTTATTCTGACGGACAACAACAGACAGATAGAACGATTCTACAACATCTTTGAGGACTTAGATGCGGAGGTCAACTTTCATCCTATAGCAAAGGCGATACATTCTGGCTACATCGATAAAGACCTTAAAGTAGCACTCTATACCGACCACCAGATATTCGAACGTTTCCACAGGTTCAAACTCAAAAAAGGCTTTACCAAGGAAGCTGCTATGAGTCTCAGGATGCTCAAAGAATTAAAGCCTGGAGATTTTGTTACCCATATTGATCATGGGATCGGACGCTACAGCGGACTGGAAAAACTTAATATTAATGGTAAAGAACAGGAGTCTGTCAGACTTATTTACTCTAACAATGATGTGCTTTATGTGGGTATAAATTCCTTGCACAAGATTTCTCGATACATAGGCAAAGAAGGGTCTCAGCCGCGACTGAGCAAGATAGGCGGCGAGGCTTGGAAAAATCTACGACGTAAGACCAAGAAAAAAATCAAGGACATTGCCCACGAACTCATCAAGCTGTATGCAGAACGACGTGCATCCAAGGGCTTTGCTTTCCCACCTGACGGGCACTTGCAAAACGAACTGGAAGCCTCATTTATCTATGAGGATACGCCTGATCAGTATGAGACAACAATAGCTGTCAAAGCTGACATGGAGAAAGAATTTCCTATGGACAGACTGGTCTGTGGAGATGTTGGTTTTGGCAAGACGGAGATTGCAGTACGTGCCGCTTTCAAGGCAATACTAGGTGGAAAGCAGGTGGCCATACTTGTACCGACAACCATTCTGGCCCTACAGCATTTCAAGACCTTCAGTGGAAGACTAGAAAAGTTTGGTGTAGATGTCGATTATGTCAATCGATTCAGAACGACCAAAGAAAAGAATGCCACCTATAAGAAACTGGAAGAAGGTCAGTTAGATATTATTATAGGTACCCACGCTTTGCTCAACAAAAAAGTGAAATTCAAAGATCTTGGACTGCTGGTTATAGATGAAGAGCAAAAGTTTGGTGTGGCAGCTAAGGAAAAATTAAGAAGCCTGAAAGTCAATGTAGATACGCTGACACTGACGGCAACACCGATACCGCGTACCTTACAGTTTTCACTAATGGCTGCTAGAGACTTATCAGTAATGCGTACCGCACCACCCAATAGGCAGCCCATACATACAGAAAGAAGAGTCTTTAATGATCAGCTGATCAAAGAGTCTATTTATTTCGAATTTACCAGAGGTGGACAAGTCTTCTTCGTCCACAATCGTGTAAAATCACTGCCGGATGTAACGGCGATGATTAGAAAACTGTGTCCGGATCTGGAAGTTACGATGGCACATGGTCAGATGGATTCCAAAGTGCTGGAAAAAACCTTGTTGGAATTTATTAGCGGCAAGTACGATGTGCTGGTCTGTACCAATATTATAGAAACCGGACTAGACATCCCTAATGCCAACACCATCATCATCAATAATGCACAGAACTTCGGCATGAGCGACCTGCACCAGTTACGAGGCCGGGTAGGACGATCTAATAAGAAAGCCTATTGTTATCTTTTTGCACCACCAGTTTCTACACTGACCACAGATGCTAGAAAACGCTTGCGTACACTAGAAGAGTTTTCTGATTTGGGCAGTGGCTTTCATATTGCCATGAAGGATTTAGACATCAGAGGTGCTGGAAATCTACTTGGCGGTGAGCAAAGTGGTTTTATCGCTGACATTGGCTATGAGACTTATCAGAAGATACTGGAAGAAGCCATCCACGAGCTAAAGGACAACGAATACAAGGACCTCTTCAAGGAAGAAAAGAAAGAAAAGAGAAACTGGGTCTATGATGTGGAGATAGATGCCGATGTAGAAATGCTCATTCCTGATGAATACATCAATGTCATCCAAGAACGACTGAATATCTACAACGAAATGGGCACAGTAGACAACGAAGAGCAACTAACCGCCCTACGCAAAAAGCTCAAGGACAAATTCGGTTCCATCCCATTCCAGGTAGAAGAATTATTTAACGGTATACGGCTACGCTGGTTGTGCAAAAAAATCGGTGTAGAACGATTATCCCTTAAGAGCAGAAAGCTTCGATGCTATTTTATCTCTAATCCGCAGTCTGCATTTTATGAGACCCCATTCTTCAACAACCTGCTGACTTATGTTTCTACGAAGGGTCCAGAAAAAGGCCTCTCCCTGAAGCAATCCAACAAGTATCTCATAATGGTCCGAGATCAGGTGAACAATCTAAAAGCGAGCAGAAAGATATTGGAGCAGCTGATAGATGAAGTGGGGACATAGAAAAAATCTCAGAACATTCCGCTATGCACTTAGCGTAAAGAACAGCGCAATTAAATAACAGGAAGTTTTATTCATAATTGGCTTCTTTTCCTTTATTTATTTGTAACACAACGTATGATTGTATAGATCGTCTTTCTGAGATAAGAAGAGATATGATCTGATGTATATTGTTACTTGCTTTTATTCATTATTTATCCATTCTACATTCGCTAATGCATCCTTCCATTGTTCGGCTAATGCTCCATCTGTTTGGCCTCCCTTAAACTCTTCATAGTTCTTCAGTATTTTCCAGGCTTTCGCATTGCCATTTAAGGACAATAATTCAAGTTTGCCTAATTCTTCTTCCCAGTTTTCATTTATTCCTTCTCCTTGTTTTATAGAATTTAGAAACTGAGTTTGGCTTCCTAAATCAAGTTTTATTTTTTGATATTTTGGCCTTACCTCAAGAGCAACCAAATTTTGATTTTTAAGAGTTACAATTTGTTCAGCAATTTGAATTAATTCCCATTCCCAATTATTTCCAGCTGGCAAGTACTTTAGTTCTTCGATGATTATGCTATCCTTACCTTCCTTTATTCTGCAGATTTGGATAGCTCCATATTCAACGAGAGCCTTTTCAGTTTCGCAATCGAAAATATTGAATTCTGAAATTATTAATCCTGGCTCTTTCATTTTCTTGTCGTAAAATCCGCACACAGCAGTGAGTTTTCCGTTAGAGAAACTACTTAGGAGAATTGGTTCGTCCCCTTTTATAGAACCAATTCCATCAAAACATTCACATAGTATATTTGAATTTAATTGTGAATCTATTTTTTCTGACTTTGATCCTATTTCAACCGAATTTTGTGTTTGGTTTAAATTTTGAGATTCATTTTGAATATAAATGTTGTTCTCAAGCTGGTTCTTTTGAGATTGTTTGCAAGAACTCAAGATCAAGGTTGACAATATTATTATAAGTATTTTCATA
>CAZKXO010000040.1:0-17283 GCA_964556525.1 uncultured Saprospiraceae bacterium | reverse complement strand
CCTATGAATATTAAAACCGACCTCCAAAATGAGCTGGATGCCATCAAAAACGAGGGCTTATTTAAGTCAGAACGTATAATAGTGACCCCTCAATCAGCTCAGATAAAGACAGACCAACAACTAGAAGTGCTTAATTTCTGCGCAAACAACTATTTGGGCCTCTCTTCAGACCCTGAAGTCATTCAAGCTGCTAAAGATGCTATAGATACACATGGATTTGGCCTATCCTCAGTAAGATTTATCTGCGGTACCCAAGACATACATAAGGAACTGGAGCATTCGATAGCGGATTTTGTAGGAACAGAAGATGCCATACTATATGCCGCGGCTTTTGATGCGAATGGAGGACTTTTTGAGCCTTTGCTCAATGATCAAGATGCAATTATATCAGATCAGCTCAATCATGCCTCTATTATAGATGGCATACGACTATGTAAAGCCAAGCGATACAGATATCTGAATAATGACATGTCAGATCTTGAGGCTAAACTAATAGAAGCAGATAAGAATGGTGCCAGGCGAAAACTGATTGCAACTGATGGCGTATTCTCTATGGACGGCATAATAGCTCAAGTAGATAAGATTTGCGACTTGGCTGAGAAATATAATGCATTAGTTATGGTAGATGATTGTCATGCAACAGGATTTACTGGGAAAACTGGAAGAGGTAGCGCCGAGTACAGTGGAGCCTATGGACGTGTGGACATCATAACAGGTACTTTTGGTAAAGCTTTGGGCGGTGCCTCAGGTGGCTTTACCGCAGCATCTTCAGAGATAGTCGCTATGCTCAGACAGCGATCCAGACCTTACTTGTTTTCTAATACTCTGGCTCCATCTATTGTAGGTGCCTCTATAAAAGTGCTGCAAAAACTAAAAAGCACAACAGCTCTAAGAGACAAACTGGAAGCTAATACCAAAATTTTTAGGGAAGGCATGACAAAAGCTGGATTTGATATTATTCCAGGAGAGCATCCTATTGTACCCGTAATGTTATATGATGCAAAACTTTCACAATCTTTTTCTAATAAGTTACTAGAAGAAGGTATCTATGTAATTGGATTTTTCTATCCTGTAGTTCCAAAAGAAAAAGCAAGAATACGTGTACAAATATCCGCCGGTCATGAAGAAGATCACATTCACAAAGCTATTGCTGCATTTACAAAGGTCGGCAAAGAACTTGGTGTAATATAACTAACCATATGAACCCCCATGAAAAATCACCAACTATCAATTTCTGAATTCGAAACCTTAGTGCTGATTTATGCTGCTCATGCAGATTATAAGTATCACAATACTGAGGAGGAATTTATAAAGAGACATGCGAGTCAGGAAGATTATTACAAAATGCTTGAACTCTTTAATTCTACTTCTGAATACAACATTCTTAAAATCGTACTCGAAAACAAAAAGAAATACTATACCGAAGAAAGTAAAAAGCAGGCTTTATACAAGCTTATAATTGATGTTTTCAAAGCTGACGGAGATTATTCCAGACCAGAAAGAGTATTTCTACGATTCTTAGACAAAATGATAGCTAGCTAAAATGGAACTTAAACTTGCCGAAAAATTATTTGTCGTTACGGGTGCTACCAGTGGATTTGGTAGAGCTATTGCAGAGAGTCTTATAAAAGAAAATGCAACAGTCATTATAAATGCTCGTGGTACAGAAAAACTGGAGGCATTCCAAGCAGAATACCCTCAGAATATAGAAGTAGTTGCAGGCGATATCACTAGTGATGCTGTAATAAGTCAGCTCATACGAACGATAGACGACAGAGAATTATCAGGAATGCTGATCAATGCTGGTGGTCCGCCAGCCAAGTCATTCATCAATACTGAAATGCAAGATTGGGACAATGCCTATCAGTCTATACTCAGATGGAAAGTAAAGCTTACACAAGAGATCATTCCGTTACTGAAGAAAAACAACTATGGAAGACTTGTCTATATAGAAAGCGCCTCGGTAAAGCAACCAATAGAGAACTTAGTGCTATCTAACTCATTACGTCTAGCTGTCGTAGGATTTATAAAAACACTTTCGCAAGAAGTTGCTGCAGATGGAATAACGCTGAACATTATAGCTCCCGGCTACCACGCTACTCCAGCGATGGACAGATTATTTCAGAAACGCAGTGACCTACAAGGCATATCTATTGCAGAGGCAAGAAAAGCCTTTGAAGATGAGATATCTGTAGGACAAATGGGGAATCCTGAAGACTTAGCTTCATTGGTGACATGGTTGCTCTCACCTTACTCGAGATACATGACAGGACAGACAATCTCAGTAGATGGTGGATTATTAAAAAGTGTATTTAGCTAGTAGCTAGCTCTTTTTCCACCAATGCCTTTGTAGGCCTAACGACTAATTGTACCGTATTCTTTAACGTTTCTTCAAATAGGACAACCTTGTTCTTTGTCAGGTTTTCTACTATGCCGGGTATAACATGACGTATGGTGATCAACTGGAGTCCTTTATAAGTTTCTATTTCAAACTCTTTTCCGAGAGAGTGAATGAATTTTTGTAATGGTGAATCCTCCAAATGATTTATACCCAAAGTGAAACTGATTGCAGAATTTCTGGTCACAGAAGAGCTTATATTGTACTTGGCCATCTTGTCGTAGATGATGCTCAGATGTTCCTCAGCTATAAAAGAAAAGTCCTTACTTACTATCTGTAAGAGTATGACCCCATCCTGCACTACCACAATAGGAGGATAGTTCAGCATTCCTAGATCAGAAATTAGGGTACCAGTTTCCTGAGGAGATAAAAACGAACGTACATTCAGTTTGATGCGTTTGTTTTGTATAGGCTGTATGGTTTTGGGGTGGATAACTTTGGCACCATAATAGGTCATTTCTATGGCTTCTCTGTAAGATAACTTTTCCAGTAGTTCCACATTATCAAAACGCCTTGGATCAGCAGTAAGAATTCCGGGAACATCCTTCCATATAGTCAAATCTTCCACATCTAATGCATAGGCAAATATGGCTGCTGTATAATCGGATCCCTCCCTGCCCAAGGTTGTCGTCATGTCCTTTTCAGATTTTCCTATAAATCCCTGTGTGATGATGACCTGAGCATCTTGAAAATACTTCTTGGTTTTTTTAGAAATTTTATTGGAAGTCAGTTGGAAATCCACCTTTGCATTTTTGTGTCTTCCGTCAGTTGCCAGCACATGTCTGACGTCTAACCATTTGGTAGAAACTGATCTACTCTTGAGATATTCTACGATTATGGTAGTCGAAAACAATTCACCAAGTGATATGATACCATCATAGATCTGGTCAGGATGTTCTGAAGGGGCAATAGAAGATAGATTATCGACCACAAAAGCTTGCAACTTCTTCATAATCTGGTGTTCGTCCAGACCCAACTCCTTGGCAATAGCAACATGCTTATCTATTACGAGATCCAGTGCTGTTATACCGGAGTCATTATCGGTGAGGTAGGTTGCATAGACATGCTCTAACTCATTGGTTGTTTTACCCATCGCAGAGATGACAACCACCAACTGATTATCCGAAAAACTTTGAATTATATCACTTATCAAGGCGATTCTTTCAGCATTTTTCACTGAAGAACCACCAAACTTAAATATTTTCAAATCCATCTATCCTAGGTTTTTTAGAAAGAGCTAAGTTAAGTGTAGTATAATTCATAGAAAGCATAATTTCTACAATACTTATTTCATATCAGAATTTCATAAACTGAAGGCATTTTTCAGAAGATTCTCTTTTATTTCCAATATCCTGTCAAATAATATTTTTTGAAACATTATGATAGATTAAATATTATATTTTTGTTCACTTTTATATTTATCTCGATAATGACGGAAAACCTCCAATTAGCACTACAATTACTTCTCGTCGGAATGTTGACGGTTTTCGTCATCCTGACCATAGTAGTCAGTCTGGGGAGGGTTATCATCTTTATGGTAAATAAGTATACGCCAGATGCACCAACGGTGACAATGCCTAAAAGAGAAAAAACCTCCCAATTTTCGAAAAAGAAGCTGGCTGTGCTAGGTAGTGTAGTAGATCTAGTCACAGAAGGTCAAGGCGTAATAAAGTCGGTTAAAAAAATCTAACAAGATGGCTAAAGAAATACAACTAGGATTAGTCTACAGAGACATGTGGCAGTCGTCGGGTAAGTACATGCCCAATATGGAAGAACTTTGCCAGGTTGCCGGGCCTATCGTTGCTATGGGCTGCTTTGACAGGGTAGAAACCAATGGCGGTGGTTTCGAACAAATAAATCTTCTCAGAGGTGAGAACCCTAATCATAGCGTCAGAAAATGGACACAACCCTTTAATGATGCCGGAATAAAAACCCATATGCTGGAAAGAGGGCTCAATGGTATCAGAATGAGTCCTGTATCTCGAGATGTCAGAAAACTGATGTTTAAACTCAAGAAAATCCAAGGCACAGATATATCCAGATCTTTTGATGGCCTCAATAATCCTCAGAATCTGGAGCTTTCCTTTCAGTATGCCAAAGAAGGGGGTATGATTGCACAAGGAGCAATGAGTATCACTTTCTCGCCTGTGCATACGGTAGAGTATTACATAGACCTTGCTGATAAGTATATAGAGGTCGGCGCTGAGGAGATTTGTATCAAAGACATGGCGGGTATCGGAAGGCCTGTGTCTATAGGCAAGATGATAAAAGGTATCAAGGACAGACATCCTGATGTGATTGTCAGCTATCATGGCCATTCTACGACAGGTTTCTCAGTCGTATCGTCGCTAGAAGCGGCTCGTGCAGGAGTAGATGTAATAGACGTAGGAATGGAACCACTCTCATGGGGAACTGGACATGCAGATCTCCTTACTGTGCATGAAATGCTAAGAGATGCAGGATTCAAGCTGAAGCCTATTAATATGGATGCGTACATGGAAGTGAGAGCATTGACACAAAAATTTATAGACGAGACACTTGGCTACTATATTAATAAGAAGAACAGATTCATGAATTCCCTTCTTATCAAGCCAGGCTTGCCAGGAGGTATGATGGGCAGCCTTATGGCAGATCTGGAAAAGAATTTAGCTTCTATAAATAAGTGGCTGACAAAAAACAATAAAGAAACCATCACTCAAGATGAACTACTTATCAAATTATTCGATGAAGTAGGTCATACTTGGCCTAAAGTAGGATACCCTCCACTAGTAACACCTTTCAGCCAGTATGTGAAAAATCTTTCGCTCATGAATGTTATCCAGACAATCAAGGGCAAAGGCAGATTCTCAATGGTAGATGAAAATACCTGGGGAATGATGCTCGGTAGATCAGGGAAGCTACCTGGCCCCCTTGCACCAGAACTCATGGAGATGGCAGAGCAACAAGGAAGAGAATTCTTTACAGATAATCCTCAAGACTTATATCCTGATGTATTGGACGAATTCAGAGCAAAGATGAAGGAGAAAGGTTGGGAGACCGGACCTGATGATGAAGAGCTTTTCGAGTATGCTATGCACCCTGCTCAATATGAAGATTACAAGTCTGGCAATGCAAAGAAAAAATTCTTAGCGGATCTGCAAGACAGAAAAGCCAAAGCTCAAGGAGGTGGAAGCTCTACTGCTGCAGCTGGAGTTCCAGTACCAGTTACAGGGGCAGCACCTGCTGCAGCTGGACCAAAATCTCTGGTGGTAGACGTAGATGGAGAAAAATTCAACGTACAAATAGCTTATCCTGATACAACCGAAGACTCAGCTATAAAGTCAGCAACACCTGCAGTAGCAGCAACACCAACCGTTGCTGAAGGCAATTATGTGACTTCTCCCTTAGAAGGCAAATTCTATCTGACTAAAGCCTCAGGAGAAAAAGGCATAAAAGTCGGAGACACCGTGAAGGTAGGAGATACCGTAGCCTATGTAGAATCTATGAAAGTAATCAATGCCATCACCTCACCCTATGCAGGCAAAGTCGCAGAAATAACGGTGAATCATGGTGAAGACATAGAAGAAGATCATCCATTGATCAAGATAGTATAACTCAGACTCAATAGCTTATCGATCCTTGGAAGTTTTAAATAGAATATACGACATGACCGCCTTCGGCTTGATAGCCGATAATCCATGGTCATTATTTATGATAGCATTGGCAATATTGCTACTCTATCTAGGTATTGCAAAGAAGTACGAACCGCTTCTGCTTATACCTATAGGATTCGGTGTACTACTTGCTAACTTCCCTGGAGGAAATATGGATGTAGTATCGGCACAGGTTGTTCCTGAAATAAAGCACATGACCCTCATAGAAATCGCTGAAGGTCACGGCATCATGAATATGCTTTATTATGCCCTGATCAAAACAGGTCTATTACCTCCGCTCATCTTTATGGGAGTAGGAGCCATGACAGATTTCGGCCCTCTTCTAAGGAATCTTAAGTTGGCACTTTTTGGTGCAGCAGCGCAGCTAGGGATTTTTACTGTTCTGATGGCAGCGATGTTTTTTGGGTTTACGCCTCAGGAGGCAGGAGCACTGGGAATAATCGGTGGCGCAGATGGCCCGACAGCTATCTATACAGCTATAAAACTAGCACCACATCTCTTAGGTCCTATTGCTATTGCAGCCTATTCATACATGGCACTAGTACCTGTAATCATCCCCTTAGTAGTCAGACTTACCTGCTCCAAAAAAGAACTGAAAATAAATATGAAGGAGCAGGATAGACAATATCCCAACACCTATAAGATTAAGAACCTCAAGGCGGTAAAGATTCTTTTTCCTATCTGCCTTGTAATCGTTATTTCTCTGCTTGTCCCTTCTTCTACCCCATTATTAGGCATGCTGCTTTTCGGTAACCTTATAAAAGAGATAGGTACTGATACAAACAGACTCTTCGAAGCGGCTTCCAGTACCATCATGAATACCGCTACAATCTTCCTGGGCCTCACAGTAGGCGCTACTATGACAGCTGACACTTTTCTGAATGTACAAACGCTGATGATCATCTTTGGAGGATTTATAGCTTTTGCTTTTTCTATCCTAGGTGGTATTATCGCCGTCAAGATTTACAATATCTTCAATAAGAAAAAGATTAATCCTCTTATCGGTGCTACCGGCCTCAGTGCGGTCCCTATGGCCTCCAGAGTCGCAAACGATATTGCCCTCAAGCACGACTCCTCTAACCACTTGTTGCAATATGCGATGTCAAGTAATATTAGTGGAGTTATAGGTTCTGCTGTTGCAGCGGGAGTTTTGATAAGTTTTCTGGGGTAATAAGGACTTTTCGGTGACAGATTTTTAACCTTTTGTCAGTCGTTTTGCTTGGAAGGATATTCAGTATGAATAATCACCGAGGATACAAAAAGCTACGTGGTATTGCTATACTATAAGGCTATTAGATCATCCAGAGTAGTAATCTAACGACGTACCGTCTCAAAGTCCCTACCCTATTTTGCAATCTATCAGACTTTTAACAACTAAATCCGAGACCTCAGAGCAATGCTAGCGTCTAAAAGTAGTAAAGAGTAGTTTTTTTTCATACTGGTTCGATAATGAGAAGCTTCCCACCTGGGTGGCTTTTCTTTTTTTACCCAACTTAAGAATCAAGTTTTTGATTATTGGAAATGCCTAAATATTCTTAAAAGCACATTGAGGAGTATACTGATGACGATCATCGTCGTTATAGGAAAGTAAAATTTCATATTGGGTTTTTCTACTCGGATATCTCCTGGCAACTTTCCTATCCAACCTAAGGCATTTGGAAAATAGCTGTAGATAAGGCCTATCACTACTATAACCACACCAATTATAATGAGCATTTTTCCCATATTCTGCATATTAACATTTTAAATCCATAACTAACTAACTTTCAGACCCTTACACCATTTCTGCAGCTTCTCTTACTACCAATTTGGCATAAATTTTGAAAACCACCTAAGGTATTAATGCCCTTATTTTGATACACTGGAACATACATCCCAAGAATGATAACAAGAACAAATATTATTATTTGTCTCCTTTGTATGCCATTAGTTCTGATAATAAGTGGCTGCACAGAAGATAAAATCGATTATACTACAACGCTAGATTACGATCTGGAAAGAGCAATCAGCGTCTACTCTCCGACTGGCGAGTCAGATTTCTACATACTGCCAGAAGAAACAGATTTAAGTCAAATTCCTCAAGATCCTAAGAATCCTCTCACACCTCAAAAGGTGCAATTGGGTAAGTTTCTCTTTTTTGAAACGGGACTGGCGATGGATAGCAAACATGTTTCTGCAGAAGGCACCTATTCTTGCGGTTCTTGCCATATTCCAGAAAAAGGCTTCAGGCCTGACAATGTGCAAGGTATTGCAGATGGTGGTATGGGCTATGCAGAATATCGAGGAATGAATCCAGAATACACCGAGGAAGACCTAGATGTACAAGAAGCCAGACCGCTTAATCTAATCAATGTCGCCTTTGTAAAAAACACAGCTTGGAATGGCCAGTTTGGATCAAGTGGTGCGAATATGAATACAGAACATGTATGGGCTGACAGACTGGACACCAGAAGAAATCATTTGGGTTACGAGGGACTGGAGACGCAAAACATACAAGGTGTAACCACCCACAGAATGCTTATCAATAAGTATCTGGTAGAAAAATTCGGTTATAAAGAATTATTCGATCAATCTTTTCCAGAATATGATGAAGCTAATAGATATAGTAAAATAACTGGTTCTCTCGCCATCTCTGCTTATCTGAGAACAGTGATTTCTAATAGAGCTCCTTTTCAGGATTGGCTGGCAGGAGATACTAATGCGATGTCAGTAGAGGAGAAAGAAGGTGCCATATTATTTTTTGGCAAGGCAAACTGTAACAGATGTCACTATAATCAGAATCTAGGATCAGGAGAATTTCATGCACTTGGTGTCAATGATATGGATATGCATCCCCTTTCTGTAAAAGCAGATAACCCGATAGCTAGAAGAAACTTGGGTAGAGGTGGATTTACCAAAGAAGAATCAGACTTATACAAATACAAAGTGCCAGGCATTTACAACATAGGTGACTCGGAGTTCTTTTTCCATGGCTCTAGTGCAGAGACGCTTGAGGACCTTATCGAATACAAAGACTTGGCAGTAAAAGAAAACGATCGTGTTCCTGATGCGAATATGTCTCCAAAATTTACACCTCTTAACCTTACTAATGAAGAAAAAGCCAATCTGGCCACCTTCATAAGAAAAAGTCTAAGAGATGCTGATATGGAAAGATATGCACCGACTGAGCTAAAGTCTGGTCTTTGCTTTCCTAATAATGATCAGGTTTCTAAGGACTACTTAAGGTGCAAATAATAAAATTAAACGAAAGGCATCATTTCAAGAATCCAGGAGTCTAGTTTTTAATGACGCTTGCCCTCTTGTAAAATCCATGAAGAGGTTAGATACCTTTCAGGTAGGTTATCCCTAAGACCAAAGTTTTTTTGGATAGACGCCTTTACGGATAAGTTGCCTTATGTTTTTTACAACATAAGGCTTATCTTTTTGGTAAGTCACGCCAAACCAACTTGCAGATGAGGTTAGCACTTTTACTCTGGCTTTCTTCTGGTCTATCATTTGATCCAGAGTACTTGGTATAAAAAACTCAGATTTCAGCTCCAGGCCTTTATCGTGCAGAAACTGCTTAAAGTACTTTTCTGTCTGTCCGAAGTAGCTCGGATAGAAACCGAACATATTCATAGAGACAAGTGTATTTGGACTCAAAGATTTTGGACCTTTGGGGGTCGGGTAACTACCTCCGCCTTTTTTTGTCTTAGAGATTTTTAGCGTTTCTACGATATCGGTAAGAAAATTCTGCTTGTTAGAATGACATACTCCCCTATTTACTGTTCCATAATCGGATAAGGTGTTTTTCAGTCTGTAGGCAACTACAGCATAATCTGACTGCTTCTTATTTGTCTTGAAATATTTCATAAGTGTAGAATAAGATTCCACACCATAATAGTCATCTGCATTTATGACTGCAAAGGGCTCGTTTATAACATCTGCTCCCATCAGCACTGCATGCGCCGTGCCCCATGGCTTCTCTCTTTCTGCGATGTATCTGGTGTTTACTGGGACTTTATAAAGTTCTTGCTCTACAAACTCCATTTCTATAGCGTCTCCAATTCGATTTCTAAAGTAGGCTTCGAAGTCTTTACGAAAATGCTTTCTTATAACAAATACGACCTTGGTAAATCCTGCTTTCTTAGCATCATAAATAGAGTAATCTATTATCGTTTCTCCATTCGGACCAAATGCATCCATCTGCTTAAGACCTCCATAACGACTGCCCATCCCAGCTGCCAATACCAGTAAACTCGCTTTCATATTACAATTTTGCGTCAAATATCAGTTTTATTTCGTTCTAATGGTGGAGTGATTAAAAAGAAGAACAGGCTCTGTCTGTTAAAGCATATTTTCCTACTATTTATGAGACTCTCAATCCGCTGAAAAATTGTCCGCAAGAAAACAAAATAATAAAGGTAAAATTCTTAAATAACTGTTTTTCAGAATATTACACATATGTAATTATTGTTATTTGATTTTACTTTTATAGAATATTTATTTACTTTTGCCTTCTTAGCATTTCGATTTTATGAGAAAGATATTTTATTTATTTGCTGCATTGATTCTTGTTATAATAATAGGGTCATGTACTCAAGATAGAATGCCTGAACTCATAAATCTAGATTTAGAGCTCCAGTCTCTAATCAGAAAATCTTCACCTACTAACGATTATAAATTCTATATCCTTCCCGATGAGTCTGATCTTGCGTCTATACCTCAAGATGATATGAACCCTCTGACAGAAGATAAAGTAGCACTGGGAAAATTCTTGTTTTTTGAAACGGGCTTTGCCTCAGATGCACTCTATGGATCAGGTGTAGGCACCTACTCTTGTGGCTCTTGTCACGTACCTGAAGCAGGGTTTAAGTCAGGAAGTTTCCAAGGCATCGCAGATGGTGGAGAAGCCTTTGGACTTAATGGTGAAGACCGAAGAAGAAATACCGATTACGAAGAGCATGAGTTGGATGTACAAGCTGCGAGACCTCTGAGTTTAATAAATGTCGCTTTTGTAAAAAACACCACTTGGAACGGTAGATTTGGAAGTGAGGGGACTAATGTAGGCACAGAAGCATATTGGAAAACTTCAGACGGAACACATAACAATGCTCTTGGTTTTGAGGCACTGGAAACGCAGAATCTGAAAGGTCTGGATGTACACAGAATAAGAATTACAGAAGAGCTCATAGATGAGTTCGGCTATAGAGATTTGTTTGATGCATCTTTTCCTGAGCTGGATGAGACACAGAGATACAGTAACTTTGCTGGCTCTCTGGCGATATCTGCTTATATCAGAACTGTCATAAGTAATCAGGCACCTTTCCAAGACTGGCTAAAAGGTGACCGCTCAGCACTTACTACTGATGAGAAGTATGGAGGAATTTTGTTTTTCGGCAAAGCTAATTGCTACAACTGCCATTTCAACCAAAACTTAGGTTCTGGTGAGTTCCATGCGCTTGGTGTGAAGGATTTAGACCAAAGAAACTTTTTCAAAACTACCGATGCAGAGATACAAGACAGAAACTTAGGTAGAGGCGCTTTTACGGGCTTAGAAGAAGACATGCATACATTCAAGGTGCCACAGCTTTATAATGTAGGAGATGCCCCTTTCTATTTTCATGGTTCCAGTGTCAAAGAACTAGACGAACTTCTAGAATATAAAAACTTAGCGACCACTGAAAATGAGAGAGTAGCTCAAGAAAACCTATCAGAAAAGTTTGTTCCTCTTAATCTTACAGAGGAAGAAAAAAGACATCTTCTTTTATTCCTTGACAAAAGTCTAAAAGATCCTGACCTTATCAGATACAAGCCAGAAAATGTAAAGTCAGGCTATTGCTTCCCTAATAATGACCAAGCATCACAAACTGATCTAGGCTGTCAGTAAGTCAATAACTTATCAAGTTAATTTTTAATAGTCGACATGTAGTTCCGGCTGCAGATACCAAGCTTTGGACTCTATAGATCTGCGGATATCCTGAATGTAAGCCTCGAGATTTTTCCCTGTACAGTCAAACTCAAAACCCACTCTGGTATAGGGACCATATTCTTCTACGTAGACGCTGTATCCCCTATTCTTCAGTTTTCTTTCTGCTGCATTGACATTCTGATAATTGGAGAAGGAACCGATAATAATAACACAGGATTCGGAAATACCTTGAGGATATTCTGATAAATCTTCCTTCACTTCAGATACAGTCTCACTCACCTTCCCTGCTGCTCCTTCCGCAGCATCCACTATTGCATCTTTTGCTTCTCCCATTTTGGCAGTAGCATCGTCCATCGTTTCACCTGCCTTGTCAGCAAGGTTATCAGCTGCAGCTGTAAGCATTTCTGTTGCTGGAACTTTAGCTTTACCATTATTCATAATACAGCCTACCCCCTTCCATACAAGAAAAGCAAAAAGCAAAAGTCCTAATAGACCAAAAAATGGCCCTATACATCCGAGGCTTTCCTTCTTAGGAGGTACAGGAGTATGCGTACTCTGAGGAGGTAATGCGTATCGTTTCTTTGGTTTTTCAGTGGAGGTAGTGGTAGTAATGGTTTTAGGATTCGTACTTTTTATAGCAGAACTTGACGTAGAAGCTGCAGTACTTTTATTCTTAAGTGCTAGTTTCTCGTTTAGGTTCATAGGTTTTGCAGCTTGTTTTTCACCACTTGTAGTCTCCTTTATTGAACTTGCAACTTTTCCTATACCACTGCCAGCTGCGGCTACACCTGTAGCTTTGACTACCTTTTCAGCAGTAGTACTCAGGTTAGTACTTGCAGAGGCTACAGCTGGTTTGATATCTGGTACTTTCACTTCTGCTGGTTTGGCAGGAGCAGGAGGAGTGGCAGGCTTAGCCAATTTCAAATCCTCAGTTTTCACAGCTGGGGTACTAGTAGAAAGGGTACTTTGCTTCTGGGGAGTTGGTTTTGGTATTGGTGCCTCATCAATGGGTTCAGCTTTAGAAGTATCTCCTAACTTAGAAATAGGCAATATTGGTAAGCCTTCATAATACTTTGCTTTGAAGCTTTCTAAGGCTTTCAACTTATACTTACCGTCTTCAGTTGTTATGTTTGCTATGCCATCCAACTTTACTTCTCCATAATTGGCCAGGGCATTGAGTACAGACTGACTGTATTTCTTTAGAGCTTTATTTGCATCCTTTTTAGTGAGATTATATTGGTACATCAGATATTTTCTGAGTGGCTCATTATCAGTCTGAACCTCATAAAAACCCAATTTTACCTGAGGCGGTGCTATGGTCTTCTCATCTTCAGAAATTTTAGCGGACAAGCTTTCTAGGGTAATAGAGCCTATTCCTATAAGAGTTACAGTTTCTCTTCTATCTAACAGCTCTTCTATAGCAGTAGCGACATTAATCTCCAACTTATTCTATTTTAGTTTGTATAACTCTAATTTAATCAACTTAAATAGAATTGTTCTAACTAAGACTTGATAGGCTCCAATTTAACTTAAAGGATATACATTTGAGCTAAGATAAAAAAGAATAATATCAGAAGATGAAGCAGATAAAAAGGACAAAAAGTAATAAGCTTTTCAAAGAGGCGAAAAAGATGTTTCCAGGAGGGGTACATTCTCCCGTCAGAGCATTTAAGTCGGTCAGTGGGTCACCACTGTTTATTCAAAAAGGGAACGGTTGTAGAATTACTGATGTAGACGGCAATGAATTCATTGACTTCTGCTGTAGTTGGGGTCCACTCATTCTTGGGCACAATAATAATAACGTCAGAAAGTCGATAACAAAGGCACTAGGCTATGGTACTTCTTTTGGTACACCTAGTCCATCTGGCAATGAAATAGGGAAACTTATACTGGACAATCATCGCTACCTAGATAAGATCCGTTTTGTGAGTAGTGGAACCGAAGCTGTTATGTCGGCGATCAGATTGGCCAGAGGTTATACTGGTAAATCAAAGATTATAAAGTTCGATGGTTGTTACCATGGACATGTAGATTCTCTTTTGGTCAAAGCTGGGTCAGGTCTTGCAACTTTTGGTGTATCTACCTCAGCAGGCATACCACCTTCATTTGCAAAGGAGACACTAGTACTACCATTGAATAATATTAAAATTCTGGAAAAAACCTTAGCAAAACAAAAAGACATAGCTGCAGTCATTATAGAGCCGATACCAGCCAACAATGGCTTACTTATCCAAGACAAAGCGTATCTCAAAGCATTACGCAAACTCTGTACAAAACATAAAACCTTACTCATCTTTGACGAGGTGATTTCAGGATTCAGAGTAGGTTTTGAGGGGGCAGCAGGCTACTACAAGATACAACCAGACCTTATCACCTTTGGAAAGATTATCGGTGGTGGAATGCCAGTAGGTGCTTTTGGTGGTAGCAATAAGATTATGAAACATGTCGCTCCAGAAGGTCAAGTCTATCAAGCGGGCACACTATCAGCTAATCCGATTGCATTGTCTGCAGGTATTGCCATGATAAAACAGATACTCAAGAAAAACTTCTACAAAGCACAAGAAAAGAAGACCGCTTACTTTGTGGACAAAATCATGAAACACTGCAATAAGAAAAAACACGACTTACACATACAGCATATAGGTTCCATTTTCTGGTTTGCTTTTTCTAAAAAGAGAATAAAAACTGCCGACACAATAGATGCAAGCAAGATGAAACTCTTCGCCAAGATGCATGGTTCATTATTGAACAAAGGCGTTTATCTTGGCCCATCTGGTTACGAAGTAGGGTTTATATCTAGCGCCCATACTTACAAAGATCTAGATATCGCCACAAAGCACATAAACAATACCCTAGACGAAGTTTTCTCATGATTGCCAAGAAGAATAGATATATAATCCTACACCTTGTCGTTATGGTCTATCTCATAGCGGCATTTACTTGGTGGGCTATTCTGCTCTACAACAAAAACGAAGAAAACTATATCCTTCAGCAACGCTTGGTCAATACTTCAGAATTTGTAGATAATGAGATCACAGAAAAGTATCAGAAGCAAAAAAGAATGATACTCAGCGAAGGGCTCTTTTTTGGTATTTCTATTCTTATCGGTCTGGTCCTGGTCAATCGCTCATTCAGAAAAGAAGTCCAACTGAATCAGGCTCTGAATGATTTTCTGCTCTCCGTGACACATGAACTCAAAACTCCAATTGCTTCTATAAAGCTGGTCAACAAAACTCTAGCCACCAAAGATCTCACGGCTGATAAAAAGCAACGGCTCCTCAGAACTGGACAAGAAGAATCACAACGTCTGGAATCCCTGGTGAATAATATCCTTACCGCTGCACAAATAGAAAACAGCTATGTCTTCAATTTTGAAAACACAAGAATAGATAGTTTTGTGAAAGAAAAAGTAGACCGCTACGCCAAACTGTTTCCAGAGAGAACTTTTGTTTACCAACCTAAAAATAACATAGTTGCCAGCGTGGACAAAGAAGCCTTTGCCAAGGCGATAGACAACCTAATCAGCAATGCCATAAAGTACTCTCCTAAAGTCTCTCCTATTACTATTGCCGTAAATGAAAAATCAAGTTCCATCTCCATAGACATCTCTGATAACGGACAAGGAATCATTCCAACGGAGAGACAAAACATATGGAAAAAATTCTACAGAGTGGGCAGTGAAGAGACGAGAGAAACTAAAGGAACCGGATTGGGGTTATGGATAGTGCAGCAGGTAGTTTCTGCTCACAAAGGGACCATCCAGTACAGCTCTAACGAACCCAAAGGTTCTATATTCAGAATCACAATTCCCGCAGCATGAGAATCCTACTGGTAGAAGATGAGGTAAGTATCAGACAGCTGGTTCAGATGAATCTGGAACTAGAAAACTACGAAGTAGAAACTGCTGAAAACGGCATGATTGCTCTAGAGAAAGTAGAGGAAGCACATTATGATCTTATCATACTAGACCTCATGTTGCCGAAAGTAAGTGGCATGGATGTCCTCACGAGAATCAGACTCAACAACTCACAGTTACCTATTATAATAACTTCAGCAAAAGATACTTCTTCAGACAGAATACAAGGCCTGAAAAGTGGGGCAGATGACTATCTCACCAAGCCTTTCGAGATGGAAGAGCTGTTGCTTAGAATCCACAAGCTACTGGAAAGAACACAGAGTTTCCCAAGCGAAACAGAGCCAGACACTTTCGTCTTTGGCCCCAATCAGATAAACTTCAAAGAATATATAGCTTCTAATGCCTCTAGACAATTTGAGCTCAAACCCAAAGAAATGCAACTGATGAAATTTTTGATCAGTAAAAAAAACGAAGTCGTTTCAAGACAGGATATCCTGAAAAACGTGTGGGGTTATGACGTTTATCCTTCTACCAGAACAGTAGACAATTTTATCGCTACCCTCCGTAAATACTTTGAACCTGATGTAAAAAACCCAATCTATATCAAATCCATCAGAGGTATAGGTTACAAATTCATGGATTAGAAAAAATCCTAATATGTGGTATAGATATTGCTCTATATCTCCAATAAAGGATTATCTATGAAGTCGATTATACTGTTTTTTACTTATTCTTTCTTGACTCAACTGGGTCTGGTCTTCAACACAGAACCCACAGAGACGCCGCTACACGAGCCCTTAGTCAAGATAGAAATCCTCAATGAAGAAGCCATCGATTTTCCTTTTTCGATCAAGTACGAGCCTTTCAGAAAACAGATACATGTAAAGAGTGAAGTCCCTGTAAGAACAATGAGACTCTTAGATGCAGACAAACCAAAAAAGAGCTACATGACTATAGGTTCAAATTTTGTGAACATTCCTCTACAAGATTTTGTCGTTCATAATAACCATACTTTAGAAATCAAGTTTATAGATTCTGAGTTGATCGTGGAGGCAAAAATCCAGGTACTAGAGGAACACTAGCCTATACTTTTACTTTACAATCTTGAAGGTGGTCCTTCTATTTCTCTGATGTTCTTCTTCAGAGCAATCATCACAAGGACAAGCTGCTACGGGTAAAGATTCTCCATAGCCCTTAGCTTTCATCCTACCGATAGCAATTCCCGTTTGCGCTAAATAGCGTACAGCAGACTCTGCTCTTTTCTGCGACAGTTGGTCATTGAAAGACACTTCTCCTCGGCAATCAGTATGTGAAGACAGCTGTATATTCAGTAGTGGGTTGAGCATCATGAGATTACTCAGTGTATCCAAACTTGGTTTGGCGTCTTTACGAATATCCCATCTCTCATAATCATAGTAAATACTTTCCAGAGTTATCTCTTTGTCATAGATAATTTTATCCATTG
>CAZKXO010000039.1:0-17596 GCA_964556525.1 uncultured Saprospiraceae bacterium | reverse complement strand
TGCCTGGATAAGCTTTGCAACCACTAGAAATAGAGTAGATACAGAGATATCCAAGACGAATTTATATATATATTAGATAAAATCGTAATATTTAAAGCTTTTATTTTCAACATGTATTAAATTTGAATAAATCGTTATATGTTTGTGATAGCATAAATCTCACCAAAATAAACTCTACCAAATGCTCATAAAGTGGTTACATGATAACCCGCAATTTTTGGCTAAAGAGCTCAACGATAGTTCTTTAATACAGAAACTTAGATCTCATAATGGAGATGAAGGAAAGGATTGCCTATCAGTAATTGCTACAAATGCAACAATAGCAAACAAGCTTACAAGGTCTTTCTCAAAACTAAATGATGCTTTCCCAAATCTGAATATGAGATTCGGTTGGATAGAAAACGAAGACCATAGCTTAAATACAGCGTTGTATTCGGGGATTACTATGATCATTGGCGAAGATAAATATATTAATCGCTTTATGAAAGTCTCAAAGGTTAAAACTCTGATTATGACAAACAGGGCGCAAAACAATGAATTGCATCTTGGTTTTCAGAGGCATTTGGCTTCTCACAGTAATCCTTACTCCTTGTCACTCGGAGAAGTGAGAAAGGACCTAGCACATGCAGAAACTTTGGTCAGAACGGCCAACAACATAGAGTTTAATATGGGAGTCATGAGGCAGGAAGACAGTGGTTGTCCTTCTTCTCATACGGCAGGTTTAGATATCTACGATTCTTGCAAGCTGATAAGACTTGCAGGTCTCTCCAAACAGCTACAATTTTTAGGAATAAATACAGGAACTGACCAAATCTCTGAGAAATCAGCGGATGCTATCTCTCTGTTGGTTTGGTATTTTATTGAAGGTCAAATAAATAAAGAAATTGAAACTATGAAACAGAAAGAAAATGACATTTTCTTGGTGTCCTCAGAGCAATTCCAGGAGCCAATCAAATTCGTTGTAGGTCACAAAACTGGTAGATGGTGGTACCAACATCCTTCTACTAAGGAATATGTACCTTGTTCTGACAAAGATTATCAAGCGATAGCTATAGGCAGCCTGCCTGATTCCTTGGTTTCCTTGTCTAACTAGAGTTTGCTGTCAAACAAGGCTTCTATCTTTTCTAATCTTAAGGAACGAGAGGCCTTTATAAGACATACAGCTCCCTTTGTCATTGTCAAAATCTCTTCGCGGGATTTTGACAATGTCTCCATATCCTCATAATGTAGGTGCTTGCCATCGGTATCTGCAATGGCAAAATCTGAGCCGATAAGGAAAATTGCTTTCCATGTATATTGCTCAGCAAATTCCAGTACATTTTTGTGCATTGCTATACTGTCTGGACCTAACTCTTTCATGTCGCCTAGGAAGAGTACTTTAGCTCTTTTTCTGACTGTCTCCGAAAGGCTCTTGATACTGGCTTGCATACTGGTGGGATTAGCATTATAAGCATCCATAATCAAAGTAGCAGTTTGCTTTTCTATTACCTGAGATCTATTATTCTGAGGCTGATAGTCACAAATTGCTGAGATCATGGCAGCTACAGAAATCCCAAAATGTTTTCCCACAGTCATTGCAGCTCTGATATTAGTGGCATTATAGTTTCCTACTAAGGCAGTACGCTGGAACGTCGCAGGCGTATCGGAAATCTGACGCAAAGCCAACAAGAAGCTTTCGGAATCGAATTCCAGTTTCTTTAGATATGGTACTGTTCTTGCACCATTTGGCAATTGAGAGATTAAGATTTTATTCTTGTTATCATAGAACAGCAGCTTGTTTCGAGATCTTATCGATCTATAGAGTTCTGTTTTCCCTTGTATGATTCCTTCAAAAGATCCAAAGCCTTCGATATGAGCTCTCCCTATATTTGTGATCAAACCATAGTCGGGTAGTGAGATCTCACAAAGTGTAGCTATTTCTCCGATATGATTGGCCCCCATTTCTACAATCAGGAGTTCAGTTTCTGAGCCTGCACCGAGAAGGGTCAGCGGAACTCCGATATGATTATTAAAATTGCCTGGCGTCGCATGTACTTTATATTTCAGGCTGAGGACTTGCGTTAATAGTTCTTTGGTGGTCGTTTTTCCATTGGATCCTGTTATCCCTACAACTGGAATGCCGAGATGTTTCCTATGATACTTGGCCAACTCTTGCAAAGCAACCAAGGTATCCTCCACAATAAAACTGCTCTGTGGGTCATACTCATCTGAGCTTACCACTACCCTACTGGCCCCTTTCTCTAAAACTTCAGGAACAAACTTATGTCCATCAAAACTTTCACCTTTAAGAGCAAAAAAGAGCTGCCCAGATTGGATGGATCTGGAATCTGTATTGACTCCTGTAGAATCGAGAAAGAACTTATGTAGTAGCTGTATATCCATATTAAAAAAAGGCTTTCACCAATGATGAAAGCCTTCAAGTTATCTTCTTAGTCTTAGAAGAATCTATTTATATCTTCTCTTGACTGTTTTACCTTTTTCTTTAAACTCTATACCTCCAGAGTCTTCGTTACCAGTTTCCCCTCCTACTCTGATCATTGCACATCTGAAACCAGTTTTGTTATCTGCTTTGTCTTCGTCCTTATATCTTCTAGTTGCTGGCATTAACCAGTATAATCTATCAGCCCAAGAACCACCTTTAATTACTCTTGCTTTGTCAGAGATTAGGGACCATTCACCATATCCATAGTTTACGATCTCTTCATTGTCACCATCTTCGAAGTTTCTTACGTCACCTTTTCTATAGTTCTCTCTTAGACCTAAAGTATCATCATCTACTGTTCTGTATCTGATATATCCTAATGAATCCTTTTCTACAGGCTTACCTTCTTCGTCTAGAATAACTTCAGAGAATACGTTTCCTCTAAATGGATTCAAATCATGATTCTCTGCATCAGAGAGGTCTTGACTTGTAAGAGGTCTGTATACATCTTGCGTCCATTCATTGACATTTCCAGCCATGTTATAGAGACCGAAATCATTCGGTATATACTTTCTAACTGGTGCTGGACCTGAAGCTTTATCGTTCAGAGCACCTGCCATACCCATGTAATCACCTCGCCCTTTCTTGAAGTTTGCTTGTAGATTACCTTGATTTTTGTTGTGTTTCTGGTATCTGGCTGTGTTGCCATTCCAAGGGAAATATCTTTTTTCTATGATGTTTTCATCACCTGTTTCTGGCTGATTTCCTTGTAGTGCTAGGGCTGCATATTCCCATTCTGCTTCTGTAGGTAGTCTATACTCAGGTAGTAGAATACCATCTTCAAATCTAACTTGTCTTTCACCACCCGTTGACTTGTCTTCCAAGTTCTTTCTTACGCTACCTTGGTATTGTCCAGCTAGATAAGCTTCTGTATCGAAGGCTTCACTGTCTATTTGCTCAGAAGTATTTGGATTTAGTACTCCTCTTTGGATAAGAAGCATTTCATTTACTCTATTACTTCTCCAAGCACAGAAATCCTGCGTTTGCTCCCATGTAACACCTACTACTGGATAGTCATCATAAGATGGATGTCTGTAATAAGTTTTGATATATGGCTCATTGTAAGCCAATTCCTCTCTCCATACCAAAGTATCAGGCAATAAGTCTTTCCATATTTGTGGATAAGACTGGTAAGTTCTTTTTACCCAGAACTCATACTCTTTCCAATTGATATTGCTTACTTCTGTCTCGTCCATGTAGAATGACGATACTGTAACTCTTCTTGGGATATTATTCCACTCATAAGTTACATCTTGGTTAGAAAGTCCCATTGTAAAGGTTCCTCCTTCTATAAGTACCAGATTCGGACCATTTACCTGCCCTTCATAATCCAGTTTCTCGAAACCGCCATATTCCTGGTTTCCATATTCCCAACCCGTCGCTGAAGACAGCTCTCCAGAGCCACCTGAACTTCCTCCTTTATTACAAGAAGAAGCTAGAACAACGATTAAACTAAAGAATAATAATGATTTGATGCCCTTTGTCATTATTAACTGATTTTAAATACTTTATAAAAAACATGAAGATAGAATTTTATTTCAATCTTCAATTAACATGTCTTTGCTGTTTTGGCCCTATAGATGTTTACTTCTGTGGCCAAAAAGTGTCAGATAATCTAATACCTCATAAATTGTTCCGAAATTAACGGAAAAGACTAAAACAATCGTTCAATTTAGAGACTTTCTTTTCTAAATGCTTCAATCCTAAGGTAATCCCGATTTCATGGCTTCCTCTTGTCGTTGCTAAGCTCAAAGTAGAAGCAGTCATATCATAACTATATCCTACCTTAAAGTTGTTGAAACTCATACCGAAAGAAAAGATGACAGCATCTATATTATGTATGGTATGCCTCAACCATAAGCCTCCAAAAACCTGACTTTTCTGTACATAAGCACCAATATTAAATTGGGTAAAGCCAGCTTGGGCCGTAAAGAGGATATTTGGAGATATAAACGTTGTAGGCGTTCCCTTATTGTCTTGTTGCAGAACCCATTGATAACCAGCATGTAATGAAACTAGAACAGGCAAAGAATTTCTTACAATTCCCGGGTCATTATCAGGACTGAAACCATTGTATGGTCCATTGGCATGAAACATACTAAAGCCTATGTAATATCTTGGATTGTATAGAAGCATCCCCAAGTCTACATCCAGATACCTTCTGGAAAGATTTTCAGGTCTCACTTCATTTGAGACATTTAGATTGCCAAGGGCATCTCTTGCACCGGTGATAGGGTCTAGCTGATCAAAAAATATCAATTTGTCCCAATCTAGACTGTTTTGGATTATAGCGGTCCCAATGCCAAATTTTATTTGCCAATCATCCCCAAATCGGAGATTATACGAAACAATCCCCTTGAAACTGGTCTGCCGAAGGGTACCCGCGCCTTGATCATCTGTCAAAACGATTGCTCCAAGCGACAAATTTTTCTCTGGAAAATGTTGGTCATAGCTGGCACTATAAGTTTCATAAACATTATTGAATCCAGGCCATTGTAATCTATAATTAGCAGAAAATTTAGGATAGGTTACAGTTCCAGCAAAAGCAGAGTTGTAATGAATCGGATTACTGTAATATTGACTAAATATAAGGTCTTGGCCATTCGCTTCGCAAATGTACCCAGCCGACAGTAATAGAATTATGAAAATATTTTTCAAACCGATAATCTTATCTTAGAAAGCTATTTATAATTAGTTACTATTTAACATTAAAAGAAATAGAAATAGTGCCTTCACAATACGGTCACTAACATAACGTTTCTATTCTAAATGCAACAGAACGGAGATCAATGATTAAAAAAACTGTCTTACATACGATTATATTTTTTCTAGGCGTAATCGCCTGTTCTCAGGCGCAAACCACTAGATCAGTGCTTGCTGAAGGAGAAACCTATAAACTTCAAATCTCAGAAACTGGTATCCAAAGACTTACTTATGAAGAAATAAGGGATAATACCCAAATACCTGTAGATCAGATAAATCCTAACAATTTACATCTATATGGCAACAGAGGTGGTGTTTTGCCATTGGAAAATTCCAAGCAGAGAGCTGATGACCTTATAGAAAATGCCATTTTTATCAGTGGAGGTGATGATAATAGTTTTGACCCGGGAGATTACATCCTGTTTTATGCAGAAGGACCAGACAGAATAAATGCAGAGGGAGATGAATTGAGTTTCGAGAAGAATCTTTACGATCTCCACAATTACTACTTCCTAAAAGTGGACAATTCTCCTGGCATTCGTATACAGTCAAAGAGTTCGGTCTCAGCGCCAGCATATGTAAGCTACACCTCCAGATTACTAAGACATGAGGTAGATAATAACAATCTACTAGGTCTCTTTGGTAGTTCTCAAGGCTCCGGTAAAGAATGGTATGGAGAAATTTTTACTAATACACGAGTTCAAGACTTTTCTTCTTCATTCCTTCTCGACCCCGCAGATACTCAGGAGTCAGGGATTCTAGAAATGCACTTTACAGGTAGAAGTGAGCAAAGCAGTTCTGTGTCAATAACTTTCAATGACCAAACATTCGAAAAAACGATAGCCCGAGTATCATTAGATAATCTGGAAGGATCCTATGCCACTAAGGCGGTCTTTTCCAACAGAGTAAGCTTGGTTGCTAATCCTAAAGTGGAAGTCGCTTTTGAAGGAGCAAATGATGGAAAAACTGAAGGCTGGTTAGATTTCATCCAGCTTATCGCAAATGAAAAAATCAAGATCAGTAATACTCCTTTTACAATCCACAACAGAGGCGACATCAGCCAAAGCGTAGGTGGATATCAGATTCCATATTCAGGAAATGATCTTATAATTTGGGATGTTACAGAGCTGGATAAGGTCAGCTCGGTAGAGTACATAGACCAAGGCAATGAGATAGAATTCGGGTACAATACTGGAAATAGAATAAACACTTTTATCGCTTTTGAGAGTAATTCTAATTTTATCACACCTAGTTTCCTCGGTCAGGTAGAAAACCAAAACATACATGGCATAGAAAGAGTAGATCTGGTGATTGTTACACATCCCAACTTTAGAGAAAGTGCCGACCTGCTTGCAAATCATAGAAGAACCACTGATAACTTTATAGTCGAGGTCATAGACGTATTTGATATCTACAATGAGTTTGCCGGTGGTAAAGCAGATCCTACAGCCATAAGAGATATGGCTAAAATGCTACACGAGAGAGATGAGAACTTTAAGTATCTAATCTTACTAGGTGACGCGACTTATGATTATCGTGGCTTAGTACCCAACCTTCCAAACCACAATTTTGTTCCAACTTATGAGACAGACTTGTCCACTAACCATGTGGACTCCCATCCGACAGATGATTATTTCGGTCTGTTGTCTGATGACGAAGGCAGTGATGATCTAAAAGGGACTTTGGAATTAGGCATCGGTCGTATTCCCGCAGCTACAGCTGAAGATGCAGACGCAGTGATAAGAAAGATAATCCACTATGACACAAACCAAAACAGATTTGGAGAGTGGAGAACTAAAATAGGTTTTGCGGCAGATGATGTAGACGCATTTTGGGATGTAGTACATCTTGAAGATGCAGACGAGATAGCCAGAAGTACTCAAGAAGAACATCCAAACCTGCTTCAGCAAAAGGTTTACTTCGATGCATTTAATCAGGTCGCAACACCAGGAGGATCAAGATATCCAGATGCCAATAAAGCAATTAACGATAATATTTTCAAAGGTCAGCTGATATTCAATTATCTGGGACATGGTGGTCCTAAGGGCTTGTCACAAGAAAGGGTACTTCAGATCCCAGATATACAGAGTTGGAACAATATGGATAAGCTAACAGTATTCATTACAGCAACTTGTTCTTTTACGGGCTTTGATGAGCCAAACTTAGTGTCTGCCGGAGAGCATCTTATTCTCAATCCTAATGGTGGTGCTGTAGCAATTTTCACTACTGTAAGATCCGTTTTTGCTAGTCAGAATAGTGCACTTACAGATGCTCTCTATAAAGAATTATTCGACAGAAAAAATGGAGAGGCTGCAAGACTAGGCGATGTAATAGTCAGTTCTAAGAATAATGGTAATAGTCGAACTAGAGATAACTCTAGAAAATTCTTGCTCATAGGCGATCCCAGTATGCAATTGGCACTACCAAAGCATGATATAGCTATTACTCATTACAATGATGTAGAGATAGACACAGCATTGGATTCCGTAAAAATAGACACCATAGGTGCCTTGGGTAAAGGAACACTAAGAGGAAAGATTGTAAGCTTACGCGATAACTCAACCATCACAAATTTTAACGGAGAAGTCTTCCTTACCGTCTATGATAAACCAAGTAACTTACAAACACTGGTCAATGATGGAAAAGGGTCACCACTTTCTTTTGATGTAAATAAGAATATTCTCTACAAAGGAACAGCTACCGTTACAAATGGGCTCTTCGAAGCTGATATAATATTGCCAAAGGATATTAACTATTCCTTTGGCGGAGGGTCCATATTCTTCTACGCTACGGATAATAATACAGAGGATGCCTCAGGGCATTTTGCTGGACTAGTTATAGGTGGGGATTCTGATACAGTAATAAGTGATGAAGAAGGTCCAGAAATCGACATATTCTTTGATGATAGATCTTTTGAGTTTGGAGGAGAGACAGGTTGTGAACCTATATTATTAGTGGATCTTGCTGACGAAAATGGTATAAATCTGAGTAGCACCAGCATAGGTCACGATATAACGGCTACACTGGAAGATCAGAACGGTGACAAAATAGTACTGAATGACTTCTATGAGCCAACGGTAAACCAAACAGGTCAGGGTACCGTAACCTACCAATTAGGTACGCTGGAGGAAGGTCCACATAAGATCTATATCAAAGCTTGGGATATCTTAAATAACTCTTCTGAGGAGGTTATGGAATTTGTTGTCACCAAAACAGAAGGGGGTCAGATAAGTAATGCCTACAACTATCCTAATCCATTTACTACACGTACAGAATTCCTTTTTGACCATGACTTGACAAATAGCCAAGTAGATATAGGAATCAACATATATACTATATCTGGGAAGCTCGTAAAGTCTATTACAGACTCAAGATTTGCTTCGGGAAGTCGGATTAATGATATCGTGTGGGACGGAAGAGATGATTTTGGCAACAAACTTGCAAAAGGTATATATCTGTATAAAATAAATCTATCTTCCTCAGAGTTAAATCTCAGTCGAGAAAGCGAATTCTTGAAACTCGTGGTCTTAAATTAAATAAATTAATAATATATATCTTTGGGCCACCTATAAGGTCTGATATAATGATTACAGAATAACAATCAACTACAAGCTCATTCTTAAATAAATAGGAAAGGAATGAATTGCAATAGAAAAATACTATGAAAAATTTATGTCTTATAATTATCGCCTCACTGGCATTCATGGCAACACAAAAGAGTCTAGCACAAGGATATGATCCTTTGGCAGGTTGTATAACTGATTCCAATGGCGACTGCCTTCCAAATACTATTCTATCTGCGGTTCCATTTCTGCGAATTGCACCTGATGCAAGAGGTGGTGCACTAGGAGATTCTGGAATTGCAACAAGCGCTGATCAGAATTCACTGCACTATAACTCTTCCAAGCTGGCATTTATAGAAAAAGACATGAGCTTTTCGGCTTCATATACGCCATGGCTTAGAAATCTCGGGCTGAGAGATGTATATCTAGCTTATCTCTCTGGGTACAAGAAAGTAGATGATTTACAGACTATAGGAATGGGATTCCGCTTCTTCAGTCTTGGAGATATTACTTATACAGACATCAATGGATTTACAACTGGTATGGGAAGCCCGCGAGAATTTGAGTTTGCAGTATCTTATAACAGAAAGTTATCTGAAAATTTCTCTGCTGGAATGACAGCTAAGTTTATCCATTCTAATTTGGCTTCTAATCAGCAAGTAAATGGTATCACAATATCTGCTGCCAATGCTTTTGCTGCAGATATCTCTTTCACCTATGTCAAAGAGGGCAACTTGGCACCAGAAGGCAGTCAGTGGACTTTCGGTGGTGCAATAACCAACCTTGGCTCTAAGGTAACTTATACTCAGAACCAGTTCAGAGACTTTATCCCTGCAAATTTGGGTCTTGGAGCAGCTCTGATGTTGAATTTTGATGAATACAACAGTATGACTTTCAATTTGGATGTCAATAAACTATTGATTCCATCACCTCAGAGTAGATTGATAACTGATGAGTTTGGGGTCCTTACTCCAAATGATGAATTTGATGCAAATCAAAACGGATGGCCAGATTTCAAAGAAAATTCCATATTTGGAGCAGCAGTAGGCTCTTTTGCTGATGCTCAAGGTGGTTTCCCAGAAGAAATCAGGGAGATAAATTTCTCTCTAGGTATAGAATACTGGTATGATAAGCAGTTTGCACTTAGAGCAGGATACTACTATGAGAATCCACTTAAAGGTGACAGACAGTTCTTAACTGTAGGTGCTGGTTTGGCACTCAATGTCTTTGCTTTGGACCTGTCTTACTTAGTACCAACAAACAACAGAAGAAACCCTCTAGACAATACTCTAAGATTTACTGTCAAGTTTGACTTTGAAGCTCTGACCGGAAACAACAGCTAGATACGGTCTAGATAAAGATAAAAAAGGGTACAAATCGAGATTTGTACCCTTTTCTTTTTGTAAAAATGTGCTGTAAGCCGGATCCTGTTTCCGTCCGAAGACGAATATCTATCATTTATCTATGCTGCCTACCCTGCATGAAAGTCTTGCGACTATAGAGCGAGCAACTCTACTTCTGACAAGCAGAAATCATGTTATACGTGGCATTTCAACCCGCAAGGTTTATCGTACATGGCAGTTACCTACCCTGTCCGTGAGCTCTTACCTCACGTTTTCACCTTTTCCCCAGTGAGTATAAAACCTACCGAGGTAGTCTGTTTTCTGTGACACTTTCTGTTTCCTTCACGAATTTACATTCGATCCCAGAACCCACCCGTTAGATGGTACGGTACTCTACGTTGTCCGGACTTTCCTCTCCGACTCTAGTTCGGAGCGATAGATCACACAGTGCAAAAATATTATAATATACATAAGGACTGAATCAGAATTCTAATGGGAATGGGCTTTCCATGGATAGAATATCATATTAAAATAAATAATAATGTGTAAATTGCAGTATATATGCAGTTTAGACTCTAAATGGCCGTAACAGAACGACATTTTATCCTTCCTTTCCTCTTCCTCATAGCCGTCCTATGCTATGACAGCATCAGCTTGCGTCAAAAAAGCAGCAATGAGAGGTATGACTCTACCAAGCAGATAGTCAAGACAATATTACAAAGCAATAAGACCAAGCTTCTTAATCAGGACTTTACTGCATTGCTAACTAAATCAGAACTAGACCTCTCCGATCTCAATAAAATAAAAGAAGTAACCGAGGAGTTCTCACGAAATAGCATACAAGCCGAATTATACAAGGGGGGAAAAAAAATCTTCTGGACAACAGAAGTCGATTCCAATAATATCTGCCAGAACATCAAAGATTCTGGGTTGACTGGACGCATCTGCTATACACCATTTGATAATCGAGGATATATAGATCAAAGTGTCTTAGAGCAACACCAATTCAAAAACTACTTCAAAAGAGATTTTAATGGTGGTGCTCATGAGATAATGGGTACATCCATCAGTCTAGGAAAAACATTCAGGTCCTCATTGCAGGATAAGCTTTTGATATTAGGCTATCTTCTAAGCTTCTGTCTCATATCCTTGCTGAGCATAAAACATAGGAGATACTGGCCAGTGGTCATATTGGTCTGTCTGAGGTGTTTATCAATACTCCAGGAATGGACCGGCCGTTTTTATGACAGAGAATTGACACGGTCTTTTTCTGATGTAGTGAATTATAACTCCTTGGACTTGATACTGGATAGCTTGCTCTTATTCTGTATTTCGTTTTTTGTGACCAATAAATTTGTCCATTCTTTCCGTAACAAGATGACCAATTGGGGCATGGCGGGGCTCTCGTTTGTACATATGCTGGTTTTTATATCGCATATCAGACTACTCCAACTATTAGTTAGGAGTGAGCATACCTCTTTGTCTATAGAGGATCTGGGGAGTACGTCTATTGCGGATTTTATAGTATTTGTGTCTATAGTCCTTTTACAGTTGAGCATATTCCACTTTGGCCATGCCTTGTTTAAGAATTATAAGACAGGTGATTTTTCCAAAGTTGAAATATACAGCACTTATGCTATCAGCATATCGATAGCAGTGGTAATGGGGTATTTCCTAAAGTTGGATCTGGAACCAGGTCTATTAGTTTTGTTCCTATTCTGTTATATCTTATTGATGGATCTCTTCGTGGATGTGAAATCTGTAAGTATAACTTGGGTGATCTGGTGGGGAATCTTCTATGCCATCTATCTTTCTGCTCTGTTCTTTAATTATGATATCAAAAAAGAAATAAAACAGAGACAAGCCTTCTTGGAATCTGTCTTCCATAATATACCGTCCGATCGTATAGCCCAACTCAAGAATGAAGGTATCAGTAACAAAATCGGAGATCTGGTCAACAGTCTACTCATATTACCTGATGGGATCTCTTACAACAAAGCAGACCTCGAAACCTATGTAGCTGAGAAGCTCAAAAGAGACGATATCATTCTGGAATTGTATGATAAAAATGGTCTTAGTTTATTTGATGATACACCGTCCGAACATAGTTCGATTAGTAAGTTACTAGAAGTAGATAGTCTGACTCACTTTGATGAAATCTACAATTGCATTTGGTTTAAAAATCAAATATCCCCTGATAAAAAACTATATGTAGGCATCAGCAAAATGTCTAATAGCACTGAATTTCCTTTTGCGTTTAACTATATCAGAGAGAACCAGCAGGTCATAAAAAAGCAGGACATTCGAAAGCCAGAACTTAAGCTGCTATTAGCTTCTGAAGAGAAAGTTACCTATGTCGGCTCTGATGTCTATACAGTATACCGACCCTCTAGCAAGCGGATGCTTGTATCCAAGAAATCGTTCTTAGGCTTAGTCAAACCGGTCGCGCTGTTTTCATTCCTATTCAGTATTATTATCATCTTGATACTGACTTTTGGGCTTATTCATTATTTTTTGAAATTCTTGCCTGAAGAATGGCCATTGTTTGTAAGAGATGTAGAATCTCTGAATAGCAAAATTCAGATCTCATTGATCATGGTGATCTTGCTTTCTTTTGTCATTATAGCCTCGATTACCAGCACCTTCTTGAAGGACTATCTCACCAAAGAAAAGGACTTGGTCATTACTGAGAAACTGGAAAATGTAGCGCAGGAGTTTAAAAACAGAGCCAAGTATTCTACCTCTTCTTCTGAGACTGTAGAAGTACTGGCCAACTATAAAAACAATATAGAGGATATCCACAATGTCAATCTGGATTTCTTCCCAATTAAGATAGAAGAATCGAATTTGGATTACTTTACTCAGATGTATTTTCAGAAACAGACTGATCCTTATGCTTATTCAAGCATGGTTTCTGACGAGTACTCTAGAAGCTTTATCCCTATTTTCTATGAATCTGAAGTTGCAGGTGTTGCAGCCTTGGAAATGAAAAGCAAGGTTCAGGCAAGTAAGCTGAATGTTTTTGATTTTCTGGGATCCATTTTCAATGTATATGTATTCTTGTTTCTTATAGCCAGTGTTATTTCCATTTTCATTGCTCAGTCTATTACAAGACCGCTTTCTATGCTCAACCAAACCTTGAAGCAAGTCAAACTGGGAAAACAAAACAAGCAACTCGAATGGAACAGAGATGATGAAATAGGTATCCTTATAGGCAACTATAATACTATGGTCAGCAAACTGGAGGAGAGTGCAGAAATTATGGCTAAGAACGAAAGAGACTCTGCCTGGAGGGAAATGGCCAAACAAGTCGCCCATGAGATAAAGAATCCGTTGACCCCAATGAAGCTGAGTATTCAATACTTAGAAAAAGCCATTAAGCAACAACCAGAGAATGCACCTAAAATAGCAAAGAAGATATCATCAACGATGTTGGAACAGATAGATAATCTGACTGGAATAGCAGAAGCATTTGGCAATTTTGCAGAATTACCACAGACTTCCAATGTAAAGGTAGAACTCAATAATATCGTAACAGTCGTCCATAATCTCTTTAGGAAAAGAGAAGACATGGATATAAAGCTGGCGGTTCCTATAGATCCAGTCCATGTGTATGCGGACAAAAGTCAGCTCGTTAGAATTCTAAATAACCTGGTCAAAAATGCTACTGAATCTATTCCGATAGACAGAAGAGGTCTGATAGAACTTTCGCTCTACGTGAGAAAGGATAAAGCGATAATCAAGGTGACAGATAATGGCATCGGAATTCCTGACGAAATGAAAAGCAAAATATTCCAGCCAAAATTCACAACTAAAGACTCTGGCTCAGGATTGGGTCTCGCTATAGCTGCCAATATGGTAGAATCTATGAATGGTAAAATCTATTTCGAATCAGAACCCCACCAAAGCACCAGCTTTTATATAGAATTGGATATAATACGTCAAGCAGTTCTTACAGATAGTAAAGAAAGAATTACTTTAGACTAGCGATTTTAAATATTGCTAAACAAGTTTTAGCTAAAGTTGTAAATATTATATGCCTATACTTATCAATGTGTTCATTGTTATCGCAACTGTGCTTGCAATGGAATTTGTAGCCTGGTCAGCTCATAAATATCTTATGCATGGTTTTCTGTGGAATTGGCATGAAGATCATCATGCACCGCATCTAAAGGATGGATTCTTTGAGAAAAACGATAGGTTCTTTATAGTCTTTGCTGTGCCATCAGCTTTTTGTTACATGGCGGGCACATTCATATCAGGATGGGGCTTCCTGTTATATGTCGGTATAGGAATTTCTATCTATGGGCTCATTTATTTCCTCATCCATGATGTGTATATCCATCAGAGATTCAGATGGTTTAGACATCTGGACAGTAAATATTCTAAGGCCATACTCAGAGCACATGGCGACCACCACTCTAAGCAAACAAAACATGACTGTGAATCTTTCGGACTTCTGATTGTCAATCCAAAGTATTTCAAAAAAAGATCTGAGTGGAATGTCAAGAACAATAAAATTTACAAGTAGAATGCGAATCTGAATATCCTTCAGAATGTGTTGCGCCTATGAAGCTTAAATTCTCCTTCAATATCAGGCTACAATTGTTACAAAGCACCTCTCACTACGAATATGCACCCTAGGGCTTTGAAAAATTATCCGAGAGTCTGCTGATCAAGTTGATAAATAAAAAAAGACCAGTCACTAGGACCGGTCTTTGGGATTACAAAGAATAAACTTATAGAAGTGTATTACTCGATCTCACCTGAATGATAACTTCTACGTAGCTTATCGTTTCTAATCGGTAATTATCATATTGTCAAGAGCATAAAAGTTGTCTCCAGCGATCTTATAGTAGATAAGACCAGTCACAAGATTGTCAGTTGTAACCTTTACTTTATTTCGACCTTCTATACCTTCATGCTTCATAGATCTCAATAGCTTGCCAGTTACATCGTAGAATGTAATAGACAATTCAGCTGCCTGTGTAAGCTCGAAATTGAGATAAGTTTCAGTTTTAAATGGGTTAGGTACATTCTGTGCAACTGTAATCATACTGGACGACTTGGCTGACAGATTTAGCTTCCTTATTTCCAGCTTAGTTGTATACACTTCTGCTTCTAACTGCTCTGACGATAGCTCAATCATGGAACTTAATTGTCCTGTTTCCTGAGCTACCGCAGTGATTGAAAATAGTTTACCGCTCATTGTTTCTTCAGGACTGAAACTTAGATCTACCCTATTAGGCTGAATAATGAAATCTGATGCATGTAACTGAGCACCAGTAACTGCTATTATTTCCATGCCAGTAAAATTCATTCCTAGCTGGAAACCACTCATTTCTTCCGAGTAAGAAAATGGAATTTCTATAGTTTCTCCTGCTTGTACTATTCTATCTTCAAAGGTAAAAGTTCCGTTGCTCAGTACTGGTTTGTTTGCAGGTCTGGAATTTGCAATCACACTGTTATTTACATCTCCTATTTTTACGCCTATAAAATCTTGTTCCATCATATCATCTTGGATATTTTCTATTTCTATCGCCATGTCGTAGTTCCATGGATTAGATATAGCGACAGAAGAATTTTGGTCAAATATTTTCCAGCTATCATTCATAGGCAGTTCCGTATAAATTCCCAAAATCAACTTCCGTAATTCTACTAGATCCACTCCATTGAGCTGCTTATCATTATTTATATCAGCAGCTATCATTTTGTATGGACTATCTAGCCTTTCTAGACCAAGAATATGTCTTTGTATTTTGATTAAGTCAATCGTGCTTACGCCATTCAGATAATCATCATTCTTTTCTGCAGACAACTTATAATCCATTGTCAATACATTCTCGTCAAAGGCAAAAGTACCTGAGCTATTTGTATGCACATATTTTGGATATTCTGGCAGATCAGTGGATAAGGTTGCTCTGACATTTTCTATCTCTGCTTTATCTTCAGTCTGTATAATTCCTGCCACACGACCAGCACCACCATCATTATCTACGACTCTTAGACTGACGAAGCAGAAATCGATATTACGATGTCCATCCCAAACATAGACGGGAACAGTGAGAATCTGAGAAGCTCCCACTTCAGAAGAGGTAAAGATCCTTCCACTACTTCTCAGGCCAGGAGACCATCTGTTTATGTTGCCAGAAAATCCTTCAAAGCTTCCGGTGTCTCTGTTATATCCTCCATCATCGTAAGCGCCTTCGCCATTAAGAGGACAATCATCGTCATCATCTACTGTAGGTCCATCAGCGTCATAGAACCAGAAGCTGCCATCGTACCATTCCAGGTCTGATTGACTATCATACTCTTCATCACATCTCGGTGGCGGTGGCACTTCAGTAAAGGTGTAAAACAATTCTTCATCCGGAGTACAATTATCGAAAGAGCCAATATTGAAATCTATCGCCCACAACTCTACCTCTCCGTTCTGCATTACTGTTGTTCCTAGATTCAGACAATACGGTGTAGGTGCTTTAGTGTCTTCCACTGTGAAGTAACTGGTAAATACAGTTTCGTTACCGCAACCATCATTGACTGACCAAACTACTCTATGTTGTGCTTTACTACTTGCCATAGGGGTAGGTAGTGTAATGCTTAATTCCTGACCACTGGTTGTTTTACTTAAGTAAAATGGATTGGGCTCTCCGTTTACAATCGGTGTTGTATTATTCGTATAAATGTAGTCAATCTGCCAGTCTGCATTCAAGTCTACTCTTACTGTCCAGCCCAACCATGGACTTGCACAATCTCCTGTATCTGTTCCTACAGCACTAAGTGTTACACCTTTGGCTTCGCAATCTTGGTCTACGGGAATTACTCTGTCTGGTTCGGAACTCACCTCAGGAAAAGTTTCGTCAGTAATTTGTATAGTCTGATAGTGATCATATCTTCCTAGTACTACACCATCATCTGCTGGCTCTACTTGATTATTGAGATCTGTATCACTAGGGTCATAGGTACACCAGTTGATTACCGCCCAATTGTTCAATATTGTGAAACAAGAATTAGCTTCATTTCTGATGGTATCACTCTGCAGGCTAAGACCTATAAGGTTACAACTACCATCTACCCAAGTAGGTTCTCCAGAATCAAAGTCTTGGCAGGACACAATTTGGTCATCAGGAAAAACAATCGTTTCAGGATCAAAAACGGAGTCTCCAGGTTCTATAACAAACCACTGAGTACAAAAGGCTTGGCCGCCCACGGTCCTCCATTCTCTTCTAATAGCTCCGAAACCGCAGGCAGGGTCGTAAGCATCTACTGCTACACCGATATAGCCTGGCACATTACCTTCGGTAGCCCTTTTATTTCTTGGAATCGTTCTGTCAAACGTTTCTACTGTATCTATAAGAATAGGAATATTATCGCAACTGGTTTGTGCAGTAGGAGAACCCGTAAGGTCGAAATTCCAGATGTCATCGTCACAGGTAAGGACTCTGTCTGCTGGGCAAGAAGTAGAAATGCCTTTATCCTCTAGTAGCACAGTAGTACTAATGAAA
>CAZKXO010000038.1:0-17607 GCA_964556525.1 uncultured Saprospiraceae bacterium | reverse complement strand
AATTTATTAAAAATGTTAAAAGAATTTAAGGAATTCATTTTCACTGGAAACGTGATTGATTTCGCAATTGCTGTAATCTTAGCAGGTGCTGTTGGACTTGTGGTAACTGGTTTTGTAAATGACATTATCATGCCAATTGTGGGTAACTTTGCTGGTGGATACGATTTTGCTGATATGATGATTCCACTAGGAGATAAATTAGATAAGGATGGTAATCCTGCAAACGCTATCCGTTACGGAAAGTGGTTGAACACGATTATCAATTTAATAATCGTAGGATGGGTACTGTTCATGTTAGGTAAAGCTAAGATCAAGTTTATGGGTGCTGCTCCAGATCCAGATCCGACACCAGACCAAGCATTACTTGCAGAAATTAGAGATGCAGTAAGCAAATAAGGATTACATTTTTTCTGAAAATATCTAAGAGGCTTTCTCGTTTACGAGAAGCCTCTTTTTTTATGAGCGGAAGAAGTTGGATGCCAGATTTAATAAGTACAGATGTTATTCTGTAGTACTGTTTTGTTAAGGTGATCCCATACTTCATTGTCTAGAACTTGAGGAGACAATCGGAATATATAGACATGCTTATCACTATCTGAACATGATAAATATTCGCCATTTACATTAAGTGTGATCATTTCAGTAGAGAAAAAGGCGTCATATAGTTTGATTTTTCCTTTGTATTGAGTTTGCGCCTCATCAGAACTTGCTGAAATAAATATAGCATTGGTGCCAGGAACTTCTTTGGTCTTGTCTCTATTCACCACTTTCATTAGGCCATCAAAGTATAATTCTATATAATGTTCCAGCTCAGAATCTGTGAGACCTTTTTCTAATTTAATCTTCCAAGCAAATGCATAAGACCAAAACTTTGTACTAGCTATATCACTCCAGCCATCTGTAAACCTAACATCTGCAATCCCATCGAAATCTACTTCTGGAGCAAAAGGCTTTGGAAATTTGAATGCCTCTTTACGCCAAGTACTTTCTGAAACCATGAGATTGATACTGCTGTCATCCTGAGCAGTAAGAGAAGTACATAGAATAATCATAAGAGAAAAAGTAATAATCTGCATAGCTTGCTAAGTTGAGTGCACAGTCAAAACGAGAAATACCCTGTGATTGTTTAATTACCTTTAGTATTCACGACCTTACTTCTTATTTTGAAAAGTTGCTAGAGTAGTTATGGAATTATTCTATCCAAAGCCCCTCTTAGTAAGGGGTCGAAGATTATACCTCTGTGTGATTGTCCTTTGCTGGTAATCAGATCTATTTTATTATTGATCTTTTTCAGCTCTAAGGAGTATTTATAATCTACAACAGTATCATCTGTTCCATGTAGAATGGTAGTAGGAGTCGCAAGATCTTTCACATGCTTGGCATTGTCAAGTTTGTACTTCATCAGAAAATCTGGAAACATCCACAAGTATTTATCCTTGATAGCAGTTAAGTTGGTAAATGGGGCTACCAAAAAAAGATGGGCTGGATTGTTAGTTTTTGCAATATAACTGGCCATGCCTGTGCCTAAAGAATAGCCGACAAGATATATTTGATTTTCGTCGTAGTGTTCTTTCAGATAGTTATAGGCTTTGGCAGCATCGGTGAGCATTTGTTTATCACTTCTAGGTTTGTCTTCAGTTTTTCCATAACTCCGATAATCAATAATCATTATATCCAGGCCTCTGTTGCGCATGGTGCGGGTCTGGTAGATGCCACGGTGGATATTTCCTTTGTTTCCATGAAGATACATTATGGCACCTTTAGATCTGGTGCCTGTTGCTGCCGGAATAATTAGTGTATTCATTGTGAGCTGTCCCTCCAGTGGGATTTCTACCTCATAACCTGCTCTATATTTTTCTGTTTCCGATGTTTGGTGGGCAGCAAAAATTACTTTTTCTTGAGCAAAGTATAGACCGATACAAAGCAATAGATAAATACCTAAAATTATTTTGAGCAACTTCATATATTCTATAAACATAAAAAGGGGAGCAATTAGCTCCCCTTCTTAGGAATTTTAATTTTTCTTAATCAGATTTAGTTCAAGGTGAGTATCATAACGATTCCCCCATTGACATTTGTTCTTTTGAAATTTGTACTACCATAAGGAGTATTGGTATTATAATCAAAGAATGCTCTGAGTGACACATTTTCATTAAGGTTATAATCTACAGAAGGACTTACTTGGAACCCTCTGTCCCCTCTGGTTTCATTGTTTTCTTGTAGTCTATTAGAGTCTAACTCATGTACAAAGAACTGATTGTCATTGAATGCAAAGTTAAGCATGAAGGTCATATCACTCCCTCTATCAGAAGTTACCTTTCCTCCAGTATTTACTCGTGAGTTTCTTTTTCTTCCAGAATCCTCATCTTCATCTTTATCTCTTCTAGTTCTAGTCCTCTTTTTCTTACCACCTTTGAGGAAGTTCGAGTTCTTTATGGTATAACCCATTCCAAATACAAAGCCAGTCTTCTTATCCTCTTCCAGTTGACTAGAAGTATTTATTTTTAGATTCAGATCTCTGGACTTAACGTATTCAAACTCTAGAGTAAAATCAGAACGTGTTTTCATTTTCAGTCCGATTACTGGATTAAAGTTTTCTGAGATTTGGATAGCAGGAATTTCTATTCTGGTATAATAGTTTCCATTTTGTCTCAGATTTGCCAGCCCATCACTACCGAAGAAATCTCGATCATATTCTACATCAGTATTGAAGCTACTTACCCGTAGTCTAGAACTGTAGGCATGCTGCAAGGTAAAACTAGAAAACTTGTCCTTAAACCATGGCAGCTTCGTCAGTCCATCATATCTTAAGTTCCAATTCGGTTTTGGAATATAAGTTCGTCTCCTCACCTGTGTCTCTAAGTCGAGTTCTACCTGACTTGGATCCTGATCAGTATAAGCTGCCAAGAATGCTGGTACTAGTACAGCAGAACTTTGCTTACCGAAACCAGCGGCATACTGAGGTCCATCTCTTTGATGTGGTGCCAACGGATCTTGCCCATTTGCTTCGGCAAAACCTCTCGTTGTCTCAGCAAGTCTTTGTGAGATTACGGGTCTATTGCCTTCAAATATTTCGAATAACTCATCGATGTTTGTTCCGAATAAGGTATTAAGATTATAGAAGGTCATGTCGAAAGATCCAAGGTCTCTCGCTGCTAAGCTTTGGAAACCACCAAAGTTGTCTCCCAGATTTTTATAAACTTCTGCGTGAGAATTTCTATAAGCTTTTTTGAAATCTATTTCCAATTTGAAATCTCTCCAAGGTTCTATCTTGAATTTGGCTTCTATGTTTTGTCCACTTGTCTGGGTCAGTTCCTGATTGAAACCTTGGCTGTCAGTAAGCCACTGATTAGTGACAGCTTTTGTCAAGAAATTATCAGGGTCGGAATGATCTAGATTTGGTTGTAGACCAAATACAAAACCTGCACCTGGGTTAGTGAATGCATCACTCAGACCCACAAGCTCAGGGGTACCCGTATATCCAGGTAGTACTGTCTGGAAATCTTCTCTGTATGTCAGCCTTGCTGATCTTAGCAAGAAGAGTGGACGGACTAGAAGTTTCTCGAGTACACTTGCTTCACGTTCTTTTTTTCTAGTTGTGGTTCTTCCTTGTTCGTCTTTAGAGACTGTTACTTGGTCCCCATCTGTTTTTAGTCGACGTCTGGTCTTTTGTCCTTTGGTCTTATCTAAGCTTTTGACGTACTTTGATTTCTTGTATAGTTTATCGAAATTCAGATTTGCAGTAACAGATCTATTCTGAGAGTTCTGGATAATACCAGGCAATGGATTGTCAAAAACATCTGTGATCAGTGCACCAGCAGACCAGGTATAGTCAGCTCTATACTGTCCTTTGATGTCTATCCAGTCCATATATGGAATAAGCTTGGTCGGTAAGGTATAACTGACTGCTACGTTGTGATTATAGTCTGTGTTTCTTCCACCTCGTCCGAGATTTTCTTTCCAGTACTCTGATGGCAAGTTAGGATTTGATTCTACATCTGAAGTAAAATCATCTACAACCAAGAAGCCATCATCATTTTCCCTGTAAGCCTGCCAGTCTCTTTCTGCTGGAGTGGCAGCAATACCAGTCTGACGGATTTCATCTATGTAAGATATGTTTTGTGCAGAATAATTAATCTTGAGTGCCTTAGTTAGACTCCAGTTAAGATCATAGTTTCGCTCCCAGTCAAATCTTTTATCATCAAACTCGAAAATAGGTGATACCGGTAGTCTATACTGTCTCGTAGATTCGAATCTATTCAGGCCAGTATTAAAAGTGAAACTGTTAGGAATAGGATTGAAATTCAGTTCCTTTAGAATCTTAAGATTTTTGTTCTTTATTACTTTATTAAATGGTGTGATGCCTTTGGCCTTTCGGGAATAAGTATAGTCTACGCCGAGATACTGATCCACTATCTTGTCAGAGGAAATTATCTCATCTCTATATTCGGATTCAGTATAGCTATAGGTTGCACTAAAATTAGATACATCCCAAGGCATCGGTTTCTTGGTTTTCTTTCTTTCGTTCTGCTGCTGCCCTGTATTGCCTATCGCCCCTCTTTGATTAGGTCTCGAAGGTCTAGCATTGTTTCCAGCATTTTTTTGCTTTCTGACATTCGTAAAGTTGAATGTTTTTATCGTGTTTACTTTCTGACTCCTTTCTCGGACATCTTCTTGCACTTCGGGTTCTGCGTTTTGGAAAAGATTAATCTCATCTTTTCTGGTAATATCTAGATCATAAGCGTCAAATTCAGGATTGGTGATAGAAGTTGCATATTGTGCATAGAAAGGTATACTCATACCCCAGTTGCTAGGAAAGAATTTTCCTAATTCAAGATTGGTAGCCACATCGTATTCTATGACTTCTTCTTTTGATCTTTCATTTACTTTCTGATCCAGTGCACCCCAACCCAGTCCATTATACGAAACCGAAGAAGTAATACCCCCAAGATCTGCTAGCTGCATGTCTAGTCTTGCTAGGCCTGCAACACCTGCTCTTTCCTGTAAACCTGCAAGACGCAATTCATTTATCCATACTTCACCACAGCCATCTATTGCAATCCTTTCTAGTTCGTCATTTATTCTGACTCCTATTGCTATGCCTTTTGTCAGACCAAGATTAGGATTTCCCTTTATTTTGATAGCATGCCCTTCGGGCAGAGTTATGTTGTCCATTATGCTGGTAAACTCTGCAGCCGTAGAATTAAGACCAGGTGTATTTTCAGTGCCTAGTAGCGTGGCATTATTGATCACAAAGGCTGAGTCTATCCTTGCTCCAGGTGTAACATTTCTAAGTTTTTTTGCTTGTATAAATAAATCCAAGGGGAAGTCAAATTGGTTGGCTTCTGGCCAGATTCTAGCGGATGCATCTGGAACAGTTAAGTTGTCTGAAAAGGTCATCGGAATTTCGTATTCATAATAATTGTTTTCGAAATCCTTTCCGACTCTGATAAATACACTGACCTCTTTGTCGCGTAAGTCTGTATCGACATCACATTTTTCTGCATGGACAAACAATTGCATCCGTTCATAGACCCTCAGGTCGAGTTCCTGTAACTTTGCAATTTGTAAATCACAGCCTCTTTCAAGATTATCAAATCTTATGACCATAGCATTTTCATCTTGCAAGGTTGGTGAAAATTGCGCAACAACTCGTTCTTGAACTATACCACGTGGAATAACATAGCCAAATGGTTCTTTGTCCTGATTTTCTTCAAAGCCTACTACATCTATGTTGAATTCTGGTTGTGTAGCAATAGAATCTCGGCAAATTATTTCTTGCTTTCGCCACTGATTTCTTATCAGTTCGAACTCTGCCATTCTAAAGGTCTTGGTTGTTGAAAATCCATTGACCAACATTCTGATAAACTGAATAGATCTGAAGCCTTGGATTCCATTTATTGCATCACCCTGATTGAGAGGTATTCTGAACCTGTACCACCTTTCATTTTCTTGACCTTCTGGTCTAGTAATATCTCTAGTGTCTCTTATGAAAGGAGTTGCAGACTCATCTAAAAATCCACCGAGTTCTTTGATTTTTATTCGATATTCGTAATAGCTCTCACCTTTATCCAAAGATCTATTGTTATTCAAGTCTTCCTTGTCTGGAACAGGGTTACCTCTTTGGAAATTTCCTTGAGCTGACACATCTGGAGAATTACCTTGAGGATTATTGACGTACTTGTATCTTTCTAGTAGATTATCATCTTGTTCTGTAAATCTTTCCTCATCGTTAAAGAACACAAAATCGTCTGCGGCAGGATCTGCTGCAACAGAAGAAGGTAAGGATAACCCAGCTATAAGTGCATCTATGTATGACTCATGTTTGTTTAGCTCTTCACTGTTATTTAATCCGTCCAGTCCTAGGTCTTGATCTGAGAAATTTTGTCCAGGAAAGGCGTCATTGATAGGAGAGTTTAGAGGCACTTTCCCCCAGGCCGTTTCACAGGATTCCACTGATTCCCCATCTCTAGGGAGCGAGTTCTCATAGAATTGTTGGTCGTCTAATAAGATGTCCTCGGAAACATTTCCTAAGTGGATAGTTATGTAGCCTTCTTCATTATCATCATGGCCAGGATGTGGTTGTGGCATTTCATGGTAAGGGTTAAGCATCCAGAATTCTATAAACTGATAATTATTGGCTTCGAAATCATTATTGTTAAGATAACGCTGTATACCTGCCCATCTTGTTTCTGGCTCATTGAGTATGAGCTTGTTGTTGTCATTTGGATCCAAATCTACTCCCGCAGAAAAATCAGTGCCAGTGCCAGGTACATCAAAATTATAAGGTCCTCTTTCACTAGGATAGTAGGTCATATCGAAAGTTAGAAGATCTGCCAGTTGGCCTTGTGCTATCTGTCTTTGGAACAGCTCAGCTTGCTGTATATTTCTTGTAAATGGATTGCTGTTTTTAGTTTGTTCAGAAATGTTGACAAATCTGTCTATGACATACCAGCTGAGTCTGGCTCTATTGACTCCAGACAAGGTACTATTGTCCACTCCATCACCTTTTATTCTAGCTTCTGGCCATCTATTGTCACTGATATTGTTGGTTTGAGGAATACTTGCTAGGGTCCATCTATTAGGCTGAGAGCTTAATGGGAATCCACTCACTGCTCCTTCAAAGTCGTCTATGCTTACTATACCACCTGACTCGTCTGCAGATCCATTTATTTGTCTATTATGTCCAGGGCGCAATGCAGCTACCTCAGCAGAAAAATTAATATTGGATGGTTGATTAGTGCTGTAGAAAGGTAACTTATCTATAAGCTTTGTCAAGAAATTGCTCGGCTTGCTGTATTCTATGTCTAGACCGTAAATTTTATTTTTTATAGGGTCATCTCCTAGATTTACTTTTTGCGTAAATGGTCTTTCTTGAAGACGTAAGGCTGTACCACCTATATAGAAATTGTCACTGACCTGATATTCAGCCCTGAGCCCCATCATGTTTTTCTGTTGGAGACTGAAGACTGAGTTGTCTTCAAAAGAAATATTTACCGGTACACCTTGCTGAATTATGGACTGATTAATTATTCTTACCCTACCAAGACCATATTCTACTTCATAATCTATTCCTTCTACGAGGGTCTGACTACCTGCAGTTACACGTACAGAACCTTCAGGAATATTCCAGGCGCCTAGTGAATACTCTGAAGTCGAGGTGGATTTGACACGACCTCTCATTACAAATTTGTTCTGAACCAGATCGAAACTCGCAATCGTCACTGAGGTGTCATATAATTCTGGAAAGCCATAGAAGGCCACTTCTCTATCTATCTCTTCCTGAGGTGCTCCTGCTTCCCTTAGCTCCTGAGTAATTCTATCTTGTATAGCAGAACCAAAGGGTTCTAAGACTGGAAAAACAAGACTACCATTCTGCGGTATAACAGTAACTCCTGGAACATAGTCAAATAGCCCATCTTGTTGCGGGTCGTTGTTTCTGTTTAGTCTATCTAATCCAAAAAGATCTAGTAAGGTTAGGAATGGGAATCGACCTCTTCGTATAGGTAAGAATTTTTTAAGGCTGGCGTCTCCTCTATCATCTTCATAAAAGATATCAAACTCAAAACCATCAGGGTCAAGCTGATTTGTTCTAAGTGGATAGATGTTTTTCATCATGAGATCCCATGTAGGGAAATCTACTCTTTGGTTAGAACTCTTTAATAGTTTAGTAAATAGTACACCTTCTGATCTTACTTGTCCAGATCTGTCCGTGTTTGGTACAGAGCCTTCATCGGTTGTGCTTCCTACTTTGAACAATTCATCGCTGTCACCTCCGTTGGTATAAAAATATTCGTAAGAAACAGAAAGTACCTGGTTAGGTCTCAGTTTGACGTTTAGCGAGATGAATCCTAATTCAGGATTGAAATAATATTCACTTTGATTAAGTTTTCTTCCTCTGAAAACTTCGAAATCTGTCATCTGCTGGAGGCCGAATTTGTTTTCGAGACTCGAACTGATCGTTTTTATTCTAGCTGCATTAGGCTCGTCGATTACTTTTTGGAAGATGGAGTTGTTGCCATTTTCAGGTAGTCTCTTGCCATTGATGTCTGTCGTTTTATCGACATGCATCATATTGTTTTCTATCTGGATATGCGCATTATTCGGGCTGGTGAGCACTTCTGATTCTCCTAAATCTGCCAAAGCACAAATCATCGTCTGATCTGTCTGGAAATTAGCTCTATCATCAGATACCCAGACTTCCAAGTTTGTAATTCTAAAACTGTTATCGATGTATGGAAGATTAGCTAAAGCATCTTCGTAGACTTCCCTGTTATAGTGTGATAGAAAAAAGTGCCTGTTTTCGTCGTAGTCTTCTGGTCTAAGCTCAAATTCTTGTACCGTAGCACCATTTTGAACTTGGATAGATTCTCTTTCGGACCTTTGCTGAGAAGCAATCGCTGTCAATCTTAGTTTTCCAAACTGCAATTCTGTTTTGATACCGAACAATTCCTGAGCGCCATCTATGAGGCTACTTCTGAGTGGAAGACTTACGTTTCCAGCTTCTATTTTCTTGATGATATCATCTTCTGTCCATTTCTCAGAGTCGTAAGCCAGCTTAATTTTTCTGTCGAAGTCAAAACTTGCATTGGTGTCATAATTAAATCCGAGGTCCATCTTATCGCCTATCTTTCCATCCACATTCATTTGGATATCCATACTGAAATCTGGAATAAAAAGCTGAGTTCTCTGGTCCTCCTGCACGTAAGGGTTCTCATTGCTATTGTATCTCGCGCCAAGGCCGAGATCTATACTTCCTTGAGGTTCTATAGTGATACCATTACCACCAAATAATCTGTCTACTAGGTTTTTCTCTATATCCACCTTGGACATAGGATCTAGGCGTCCACTTCCACTCTTATAGGTGTCTCCTAAACCACCTAACTTATTGAAGTATTTTTTTTCTTGTTCTTTAGCCCTCCAGTCCAGATATTCATCGAAGGTCATTGTTGTAGGTGTACGGAAATATTCGTCACCTAGTCTTTCATACACGATGTAGGAATCCGTTTCCGGATCATATTCTACAGTCTGTTCCAGATCTGATGGCAGAATGTCGAAGGGATTGTCGGATTGATCGTAGATAAAATCTCCGTATCTGTCCTCCAGAGGGATGGTATCCTGTGCAGTAGGTACCATGCGATCGATATTATCTAAGGAAGGGAAGCTAGGACCATGCCCGTATACTTCGCTCAAGTTGCCTACTATGAGGCTACTCATTAAGATAATTCCAACCAACAACTTACTCGTAAATCTCATTATTTTCAAAATATCTTGTTCTTTGCCCTGTTTATGTACCTCACAAAAAGTTTAGTATGTAAAGCACGGGAGTAAAACGTATTTATTGCTCAATTATGTGTACTCAATATCAAAAGCTGATTGCAATGTCATCCAAATCACATCCTACATTAAATTTGCTACTACTGGCTTTGGTAAGTGATAATGAAACGAAAAGCGTAGAGGGCAGATGTAGTCTCCTAGGTTTGGCGATTTAAATCACTGATTATCAGCTATTTGTTTTGTTTTTCAAAAGTATTGTCCCTCAGAAACTTAGGTAAGCTGACGAAGAACAGTTTTTATTAGGACTTCTACCTGATTTATGTCATTATTATCTTTCATGACTTTATCCACCATCTTTCCCACTTGAGACCGAGGAAATCCTAATGATACTAACGCTGCCATTGCTTCTTCTCGTATAGAATTAGCACTAGAAATTACATTAGTTTTTGTCGCCAAACTTTCTTTGGCAATTTTGTTTTTTAGATCAAGAATTATCTGTTGAGCTGTCTTTGGACCAACACCTTTTACCTTCTTAAATGCAGCTACGTTGTCGTGTAGAATCGCCGAAGTCGTTTCAGTTGGTGTCATGTAGGACAAAATCACCCTAGCTGTGTTAGGACCGACTCCTTTCACCGAAATCAACTTGATAAATAGTTGTCTTTCTTCTAGCTCATGAAATCCATACAAAGTATGCTCGTTCTCCCTGATTATCAGCTTAGTATGAAGCTTTACCTCCTCTAGATGCTCGATCGTTGCAAAGGTGTTAAGCGATATATTTACTTCATAGGCAATGCCTCCAGTATCCAAGTAAACTTGAGTAGGTGTCTTGGATGTCAATTTTCCTTCTAAATAAGCTATCAAGGGCAATATAAATTAGTCCATAAAGATAGATAAAGCTAAAAACAAATTACGATTTATTTTAATGTATAAAAATCTAATTAGCAGCTATGTGTCTAGTCTTCTTGGATAAATACAGCTTCAAATTTGGGCCTAAAACTATTGGAATCAGCCTGAGACATATATTCATGCCAGCCTTCTGGATAGGAATCTGGGCTTAGAAGGCTTCCTTCAGTAATGTAGGGGTATAGTTTGAAGAATGATTTCGAGATATGTTGATCTATTCGCTGATAGACTTGAGTTCGATTTATCTGATCAGGATGACTTAGCCCAGCAGCTGCCATAAGTTCTACAAAGGCCGTTACTGTTTCTTTATGATAATTGGCCACTCTGACTTTCTTATTGGTAACATCTAGCCCTTTGACCAGTTTCGGATCTTGGGTAGCAACGCCTGTCGGACAAGTATTATGATTGCATTCCAAAGCTTGGATACAGCCTACAGCCATCATCATAGCCCTGGCGCTAGTGGTGACGTCCGCACCTAGAGCAATAGCTTTGAAAATATCAAAGCCAGAAACGACTTTGCCAGAAGCAATCAAGGTGATTTCTTTCTTCAGATCGAAGCCTACCAGCGCATTGTAAACGAATGCCAGTCCTTCTCTGATAGGGGTTCCTACAGAGTTACTAAACTCCAATGGAGCAGCACCTGTACCCCCTTCTCCACCATCCACAGAGATAAAATCTGGTCTTATTCCAGTCTCGAGCATAGCTTTGCAGATAGCCAAAAATTCACTTTTGTGCCCTAGGCAAAGCTTAAATCCTACAGGCTTTCCACCTGACAAATCTTGGCATTTTTTGATAAACTGTAGCAAGCCTACCGGTGTACTAAAAGCCTTGTGATAGGGTGGAGAATTGACATCCTTATAGGGTTCGATGTTCCTGATTTTGGCAATCTCAGGTGTTGCTTTTTTGCCCGGAAGGATACCCCCATGTCCAGGTTTTGCACCTTGAGATAGCTTGATTTCTATCATTTTTACGTTAGCTGCCTTGGTTCTTTCCACGTATAAATCGGGATCAAAATTTCCATCCTTGCTGCGACAGCCAAAGTAACCCGTACCAATTTGATAGATGAGATCACCATTAAATTTGTCGTGATAAGGTGAGATGCCTCCTTCACCAGTATTATGTGCAAAACCACCTATAGCTGCGCCACCATTGAGTGCCATGACAGCATTTTTGCTTAGTGAGCCGAAACTCATTGCTGAGACATTGAAAATGCTGCAACTATAGGGCTGTTTGCAGTTTTTTCCACCTATGGTCACTCTTGGATGATGGTCTATTTCATTTGGATCTGCTGGGTTTATAGAGTGATTCATCCACTCATAACCTTCATCATAGACATTAAGCTGAGTCCCAAAAGGAGCAGTATCATTGACTGCTTTGGCTCTTTGGTAGACGATATTTCTCTTTATTCGTGAAAAAGGACGGCCATCAGTATCAGATTCTATAAAGTACTGATAGAGCTTAGGTCTAAGCCACTCAGCAACAAATCGGGACCTTCCCAGCACTGGAAAATTCCTCTTTATTGCTGATTTGGTTTGGAAAGCATCCATCCAGCCTATGATTAATATAGGTGCAATTATGACCAGAGACCATAAAAAAACTGGACTTAAAAAAAACGATGCCGCAGCTATCGCAACTACAATCAAGAAGGATAAAATCAAGAACCCAGAACGCATAAGAGTTGGTTTGTTAGTTAAAGATAGCTTTTTCATTTCATGAAATGATGAGAACAGCAATAGCTTTCATTCAGAATATAATCTTGAGAAACCTAATTTGAGCCTTGCAATTAATTCTTGTTAATAATGCAGCTTTTAGACCTACATTATTATCCAAGATTGTTATAATTTCGATGTCAATTAAGTAAAATAATGTACAGATATATTCGTCTACCTTTTTGTCTGCTTTTAGTTTCTTTTATTTCTTGTAAAACCAACAAAACTCTGGTTGCCGACTTACCAGAGTACGAAGAAGAGTTATTGGATACTTTGGTTGTGACAGCTCCTGCTATGGATAAGGAGCTAGATTATACTTTACCAGCGTATAGGAAATCTGCAACTCGTACACATGATCTTATCCATACAAAATTGGATATCAGCTTTGATTGGTCTAAGCAACATGTTCTGGGAGAAGCAGAGCTTACATTAAAACCAATGTTCTATGCTACAGACAAACTGGAACTGGATGCAAAAGTATTTGACATACATAGCATAAAAGTTAATAATAAGGAGATGCAGTATGAGTATGATCAGTCCAAGCTTATGATCAACTTGGACAGAGAGTACACCAGAAACGAGGCTTTCCGCGTAATTATTTCTTATACTGCAAAGCCCAACGAAGGCCCTTCTAGCGGTAGTGCTGCCATCACTTCTGACAAAGGACTCTTTTTTATTAATCCTGAAAACAACAATAAATTCAAACCCCAACAAATCTGGACGCAAGGAGAAACAGAGAACAGTAGCAGATGGTTTCCTACTATAGATAAGCCCAATGAAAGATGCAGCCAAGAAATATTTCTTACTGTAGAAGACAGATTCCAAACACTGTCTAACGGACTACTCATATCTTCCAAAAAGAACGCTGATGGTACCCGCACAGATCACTGGAAACAAGTCAAGCCGCATGCCCCTTACTTATTTATGCTTGGTGTAGGTGAATATGCAGTGGTCAAAGGTGATTGGAAGGGGAAAGAATTATTGTATTATGTAGAACCAGAATATGAAACAGATGCAAAAGTAATTTTCAATCATACACCGGAAATGTTAACTTTTTTCTCTGATATTCTAGGCTACGAGTACCCATGGGACAAATATGCTCAGATAGTATGTAGAGATTATGTTTCTGGTGCGATGGAAAATACAGGTGCAGTCGTCTTCGGTGACTTTGTACAAAAGACTACAAGAGAACTGTTGGATTCTAATAACGACGACATAGTTGCTCATGAAATGTTTCACCATTGGTTCGGTGATCTTGTAACTTGCGAAAGCTGGTCCAATCTAACACTAAATGAAGGCTTTGCCACCTACGGCGAATACCTTTGGCAAGAATACAAATACGGTCACGAAGCTGCAGAAAGAAAGAGACTCCAAGACCTTAATGGTTATGTAATGACTGCAGATAGAGGAGGCACCCATGACCTTATAGATTTTGAGTATGAAGATAAAGAAAACATGTTCGATGGACACAGCTATAATAAAGGTGGACTGATCGTACACATGCTAAGAAACTATATTGGAGATGACGCTTTTTTCGCTTCTCTAAATAAATACCTTAAACGTCACGAATACACAGATGTGGAGGCACATGAGCTGAGACTGGTCTTTGAAGATGTAGTAGGTGAGGACCTCAATTGGTTTTTTAACCAATGGTTCTTTGACAAAGGACATCCACAATTATCAGTCAACTATGAAATAAATGCTACAGATAAAAAAGTATACATAGATGTACGTCAGACACAAGATGTCGAAGATAATGTTGCTGTTTTTCTCTTGCCATTTAAAACAGCTCTTTACTACGAATCTGGCAAGGTAGAATATGTAGACCTATGGATGAATAAAAGGGACCAATTTTTTGAAATAGATATAGATGGTGATGAACTACCAATTGTTGTAGTGTTGGATGGGACTAACGACATACTCTCTACTACCAAAGAAGATCGTACTGGTGAGGACTATTTGAATTTGTTCCGCTTGTCACCTGAATACACAGATAAATATCTAGCGCTTAATAAGATAAAAGATAAGTCCGAAGCTCAACAAATAATTCTAGCTGCTGCTCAAGATCCTTCTGAAGATATAAGGCTGATGGCTATAAATGCCTTGTCCCAAAAGAGAGATGCAGAGTTGCTAGCCAAAATAGTACGTGACGATGAAAGTTCTGCTGTGAGAACTGTAGCGCTAAGAAAATCAAAATCTTTGGAGCTTGCTAAGGAAGCAATAGCTTCTGATCAGTCGTTCAGAGTGATTGCCGAAGCCCTCGATATAATAGACGGACAAGATTCTCAAGAAGCGCTGGTACAAGCCAAGAGTTTGATGAAAGATTATCACAAGCCTTTGCTGGGAACTATGGGAGAGATTTTCGCTAAATCTAAAGACGTATCTCATTTGGATTTCTTTGAGCAGAATATCAATGACGTGAGCATGTTCGGTTTCTTTAATTACGTAAGTCAGTATGGTAAGCTTGCTAAAATTGCAGAGCCCAAAAAAGTTGTCAATACAGCTCAGTTCCTAAAGGATGTGGCTACAGAAGAAAGCAATGCTTACTTTAAGAAATATGCTTGCACTAACCTCTTGGAGAATCTAAAAATGCGCATGGAGGAAGAAGGAGAAACTAATCCTGAAGCTAAGGAGGCATCTGAAACTCTAGCGTCATATATGCTAGACATTATAGGCTCGACTACTGATCAAAGACTGAAAAATGCCTTTGAGGAGTATGGAATGGAACCGTAATCTTAACCTCCAAAGCATTTGACTATTCAAGGTAGAAAGACATTACAGACTTGGTTTTTTTATGCGGTTTTCTTTCCCATAGGCTTGTCTTTCTTTTCTTGTTCTGAGAAAGAGAGCAATAACCAAAATTTAAGTAACACCTATACACATATAGAGTATCGGGATACTTCGACTATCCAGATGGCTAGGTTGCTGAGTGATCAGTATGCAACACTGCCAGCTTTGCAGACAAATTATAAGAATAGGGAAAGGGCAGCACATTTTCTTGCTATGGCCAAGGACGCTGACTTGGTAGATGAAGTACAGTTGTCTATAAGAGGCTCCTTTGAATTAATCAATTCTGGACAGAATGAAGCGGCGCTTTCTGTTCTCAATACTATTTACGAAAAAGTAAGTAGGCTGCAGTTTCCAGAAAAAAACCAGATTCTATTTAATATAATTGGACTCAGAGCTATAACCTATTTTAGAATTGCGGAATTAGAAAATTGTAGAGAAAACCATAATAGTTACTCCTGTATATTGCCATTGGCTCCAGAGGGTATGCATCGCCTAAGGACAGGAAGTGAAAATGCAATCCGCGATATAGAGACGATTTTAGAATTAAAACAAGACCCTAATTTTATCTATTTGCTCAATTTAGCCTACATGACACTAGGTGGATATCCTGATGAAGTTCCAGAAGCATATAGAGTTCCTTTGGTCATGGATGAATCTAAGACAGGAATAAAGCCTTTTGTAAATATCGGTTCACAGTTAGGAGTAGATGATTATAAACTTTCAGGCGGCGTAATTATAGAAGACTTCGATAATGATGGAGACATAGATATTCTGTCGAGTTCTTGGAATCTAAGAGACAATTTAGCTTATTACGAAAATCAGGGTAATGGTAGCTATGCAGAAAAGCATACAGAAGCAGGACTCAAAGGGATTACAGGAGGTCTGAATATGATACAAGGAGACTATGATAATGACGGATATATAGATATGTTAGTTCTGAGAGGAGCTTGGTTGCCAACTGGAAAAAATCCTAATTCCTTACTTAAGAATAATGGAGATGGTAGCTTTACGGATGTCACAATTGAAAGTGGTATTTTTTCCTTATTTCCTACTCAGACTGCTGCTTGGGCTGACTTTAATAATGACGGATTTTTGGATCTGTATATTGGAAATGAAACTTATGAAGGCTACTCTGCTAATGCCTGCGAGTTGTTTCTGAATTCTGGTAAGGGTACATTTACAAATATTGCCAGTACAGTTAATGCTGATGTCGTAGGATATATAAAGGGGGTCGCTTGCTCTGATTATGATAATGATGGTGATCAAGATATCTTTCTTTCTAATTTGTCCAACAAGAATATACTACTGGAGAATATTTCTGCGACTAATGATTTTGGTTTTGAATTTAAAGATGTTTCAGACCAAGCAGGAATAGAATATCCATTAGAGAGTTTTCCTACCTGGTTTTTTGATTTCGATAATGATGGACTGGAAGACCTTTTTGTTGCCAGCTATCCTATAAGTTATTATAACAATTTAGCATCTGAGTATCTCAATGAGCTATTAGGCAAGGAGGCAAAATCTGAATCTCCACGACTCTATAAGAATCTTGGAAATGGCACCTTTTCTGATATTACTTCCAAAGTTGAGTTAGATAAAGTTTGCTTTACTATGGGTAGTAATTTTGGAGATTTTGACAATGACGGGTTTCTAGATATGTACTTAGGAACTGGTGAGCCGGACATGAAAGCCGTCATACCCAATCGTGCATTTCTAAATAATAACGGAAAGGCTTTTAGAGAGATTACTAGTCAGGCGGGTCTTGGTCATCTACAAAAAGGACATGCTGTTTCATTTATTGATCTTGATAATGATGGAGATCAGGATATATACGCTGTTATGGGCGGTGCCTTCGAGGGTGATGTATTTTATAATGCACTTTTTGAGAATCCAGGAAATGACAATGGGTTTATCAAACTGAGTTTTCAAGGTGTCAAGAGTAATAGATTTGGTCTCGGAGCTAAGGTAACTATTAAACTAAGTAATGGTAAAAAAATATATCGTACGATGTCTTCTGGATCTAGTTTTGGTTCCAATATGCAAACCAGAATGGAGATAGGAATACCGCAAGGAATAAGTATAGAAGCTTTGGCCATAGACTGGCCTTCAGGTGCACAACAAAATTTTACTAACCCACATGTGAATCACTGGTATAAAATAACAGAGGGACAAAGTGCACTTGAAAAAATGACCTTCAGTCAGCAGCCATTTGTATTATCAAATACACATCATCACCACTAGTATTAGTGATTATACTAACTGTACTTTACTTTTTTGCCTTGCAACATTGACTGCATCATCGCATTTTTATTTAAATAGGGGATAGGGACTGAAGATATTTGTGACACCTAAAAATATACATAAAGACTCCCAACCTTGATTTAGCTTATACACAAGCAATGATTTTCATCTATGCTTCATCATGATG
>CAZKXO010000037.1:0-18105 GCA_964556525.1 uncultured Saprospiraceae bacterium | reverse complement strand
GTAAGTAAATAACTTACGCATGAAATATAATTACAGTATATAATACACTGATAATCAATAATTTGCATTAAAATGTCCTGATTTCAGATCATTTCTGCATTTAAGTAGATTACTTATACGACTTTTCAGCAGTATCCAAAATCAGTTCTAATAGTTATGGGTATTCTACGGTAGGTTGGTACAACAGAGCACTGAATAGGTCATTATCAGTTGCTTGTCATACATAAATATATTATATAAATATGTAATATGAAAGCTACCCAAATGCATAAACGGTTGGAAAAGAAAGAGTAGTGGGAGAAAATCAAGTGATAATAGAAAAATCAGGAACTATAGTCCTTCATTCTGATCTGTAGCACACCAAATATGCCTTCTTGGACAATGCCCATGTTCATTTTGGATGTACCGAGCTCTCTGTCTACGAAGGTGATAGGAATCTCTTTGATCCTAAAGCCCAAGGAAAAACAGTAGTATTTCATCTCGATCTGGAAAGCATAGCCAACAAAGGATATTTTATCAAGATCCATTTTTCTGAGTACCTCTTTGGTATAGACAACAAAGCCCGCTGTAGGATCTTTAACAGGCATTCCAGTTACTAGTCTGGTATAGATAGATGCACCATAGGACAACATGAGTCTGTATTTGCTCCAATTACGAAATCCTCCTCCTTTTACATAGCGACTGCCTACTACCATTCCCGTATCCTGCGTTCTAGCAGCTTCTAATAGTCGGGGGACATCTAGAGGATTATGACTGAAGTCTGCATCCATTTCCATTATATAGTTATAATTATGTTCCAGTCCGAACTTAAAGCCTCTGATATAGGCGGTACCTAATCCTAACTTTCCAGTTCGCTCAATAAGATGCAGCCTGCCCTCAAAGGCAGTTTGTAACTCTTTGACCTTGCCAGCTGTGCCATCTGGAGAACCATCATCTATAATAAGTAGGTCATAATTGTCAGGCAGACCTAATACAGCCTTAGAGATAGCTGCGATATTTTCTATCTCATTATAGGTAGGAATAATGACAAGTACTTCTGACAATGGTCTTTATGTAATATTATATGGAATGGGTCAAATGTATTAAGATAAATCTAGATATATCTTCAATAGGACTAGATTAGCCCCTTTTGAGTTTACTCTTGGAGCATTTCCATGACAAGTTCTACGATATCCTCTACCTGCGGCTTAGAAAAATAATCGCCATCTGAACCAAAAGCGCATCTGTGCTCTTGAGCAGTAAGTGTCCTTGGCTTTGCATCTAAGTGATAATACCCTCCTTGCTCTTCCAAAACCTTTTGCATCATATAGGCTGTGCCTCCACCTGGTACATCTTCATCTAGAAACAATATTTTATTGGTCTTGGTCAGTGAGCTTACTATTATTCCCTCTAAATCAAAAGGCATCAAGGTTTGTACATCTATTAATTCTATCGTCTTTGGTAACATAGCCATCCGCTCTATGGCTTCCTGAGCATATCTTACACAGGCACCATAAGTAACTATAGTCAGATCATTGCCTTCGGTTATTATCTCAGGTGTACCTAATGGAACGGTGTACTCTCCTATATTATCAGGCATGAGTTCTTTTATACGATAGCCATTAAGGACTTCTATAACTATAGCTGGATCTGTACTTTGCAGTAAAGTGTTGTAAAGCCCTGCAGCTTGGACAAAGTTTCTTGGGACACAGAGATACATCCCTTTTAAACTATTGAGCATCATTCCCAGAGGAGAACCAGCATGCCAGATACCTTCTAGTCTGTGCCCTCTAGTTCTGATAATAGCTGGTGCCATCTGAATATTTCCACTTCTATATCTCAATGTGGATAAGTCATCAGACAATGGTGCCAAGCCATATATAAGATAATCTAGATACTGTATCTCAGCTATCGGCCTCATCCCTCTCATGGCCATACCTATAGCTTGACCCATAATGCTCCATTCTCGAATACCGGTGTCAAAGATTCTTTCTTCACCATACTTCTCTTGAAGCCCCGCAAAGCCTTGATTTACATCTCCTATATTTCCTACATCTTCTCCAAAGGCAAAGGCATGAGGATACTTGGTAAATACTTTATCGAAGAATGTATTTATAATTTCATAGCCATTTTTGAGCTTTGAGCTGTCTGAAATTATAGGACTGACTACTGGGATATTCAGTGCAGAAGTGCTTGCATTACTGTATAGGTGGGTATTATAAGTACCGCTTCCATAAGCCTTAAAGTTAGAGATCAGCTCGTCCAATTCATTAGATGCTGAATGTCCTGCCATTGTGAGCTCTGCAGTGAGTCTCCTTGCCATGGCGGTCAGTTCTCCAAGGGCCAAAGGCAAAGGTTTCTTCAGCTCCTCGTGCACTTCACTTTTTGCTGGGATATCAGGAAGACTCTCTGTTATTGTTAATAGCTGGATCTTTTTTTCATTTACTGCATCTTGCATGCGTTTCCATGCATTCTTACTGCCAGTCTTAGCGACTTTTTTGGCTTTTTGCTTTAGTACTTCCAGTGCCTCCGGTGTAGAAAAATTGTTGGAAAGGATCCACTCCTCCATTTTCTTTATACCATCAAAATCTTGCTCCCATTTTAATCTTTCCTCAGTTTTGTATCTCTCGTGCGAACCAGAAGTAGAGTGCCCTTGTGGCTGAGTACATTCTTGTACATGAATCAGTGCTGGTCTATGCTCTTTTCTCACTTGTGAAATGGCTCTATCGTAAACATTAACGAGACCTGAATAATCCCAGCCTTTAGCGGTGTACATAAGAATGCCATCACCATTCTCATCCTTGAGAAATCCTTCACAGGCTTTGGAAATGCTGCCTTTAGTTGTTTGTAAATCTATAGGTACAGAAATACCATATCCATCATCCCAAACCATCACAACCAATGGCACTTTTGCGACGGTGGCTGCATTTAATGTTTCCCAGAATATCCCTTCGGAAGTACTGGCATCTCCAATACTGCAAAATATTACCTCGTCTCCATTTTTTGAAAATAGGTTTTCGGTATCCAAACTTGGAATTTGTCTGTATTTCTTAGAGGCTGTAGCTAATCCGAATGCACGTGCCATTTGACCTCCAGTAGAAGAAATATCAGAACTTACATTGTAGCTCTCTGTATGATTCAGCCAATTGTCTTCTTTGTCAATAAGTGCTGTGGCAAAGTGATTATTCATTTGTCTACCTGCACTAAAGGAATCTCCCTCAGGATCAGCATACAACTGGGCAAAATACTCCTCTACACTGCATAGTCCGAGTGCCATCATCCAGGTCTGGTCCCTATAATACCCTGACCTAAAATCACCTTTCTGAAAAAAATGCGCCAAAGCCACCTGTGGGATCTCTTTTCCATCCCCTAGAATACCAAACTTGGCCTTACCAGTGAGCACCTCCTTTCTACCTAGAATACTGCATTCTCGACTGACTAAGGCCATCCAAAAATCTGAAAGTACCTTATTAATATAATCTGCTGAAGTAGAGTCAGCATCTTGGGGAATTTCTAGCTCAGGAAGCTCTATCATATAGTCTCTTATGGTTTAGCTATTAGGCGGCACAAAGATAGCATTTAAATATGAGCTCACTTCGCGACATTACTTCAAATTAAATGACGTATGTGGACCAATAGTTGCTATTTTTAATAAGATTTTAGGGTAAAATTTTGAATTGTTAACGTCTCATTAAACATTTAAGAGTTTACTATTCGTCTTATAAGTATTACTTTTGAACTTATAAATTTTAAATAAAACAAAATGTCAAAGAAAATATCTCTACTCTTCGGGTTGTTTTTATGTGCCGGAATGGCAATTGCTCAGGTTACACCTACACCAATCACGCATCCTGACGAGCCAAAGGAAAGAAATGCAGATCAAAGTGGCCCAAATATGGAGTTCGAATCTTTGGTGGTGGATTACTTGGTTATAGACCAGCATAGTGAGCCTCTAAGAACTTTAAAATTTACAAACACTGGTGATGAGCCTCTAGTAATTACTAATGCAAAAGGATCTTGCGGATGTACTGTTCCTGAATGGCCAAAAGAGCCTATTATGCCAGGAGAGACTTCTGAAATAGAAATAAGATATGCTACTAACAGACTAGGCAAATTTACCAAGACTGTTAAGTTTACAACAAATGAGACAGCTGCAGCTCCTCAGCATACTATAAAAGTTACTGGTGAAGTACTGAAGGTGGAGGAAGAAGAAAATGTACCGACAAATGAGCCAAGCATGCTAAGCCCAGGTGGTGGCAAGTAAGTTCTTTTGAGTGCTTCAAAATAAATTTAGAAAATACCTTCAAGGCTACTTGAGGGTATTTTTTTTGTTCATATTATCATAATTTATCTCCTACCTTGGCAAAACCTTTCTAAATGAATATCAGTTTTCTTGATACAATAAATACAATTCATGGTTATACTTCTGTCCCCTGCAAAAACCTTAGACGAAACACCAAATGTCAACCCTGGTCTTAATCTTCCTACTTTTAGAAAGAAAACAATTGAACTCGCTGGTATCCTTAAGAGTTATTCGCCAGGCAAAATAAAAGAGCTCATGCACATCAGTGACAAACTGGCTAATCTCAATCATGATAGATATCAAAAGTTTTCAAATAGATATACAAACTCCAATTCCAAAGCTGCCATTTTCGCTTTTAAAGGAGATGTATACCAAGGCTTCAAAGTAGAGGAACTAGATGCAGATGATTTACTCTATGCAGAAGCACACCTTAGAATATTATCTGGACTATACGGTTGCCTTAAGCCTTTGGATAAGATGCAAGCTTATAGATTAGAAATGGGTACTGCTCTGAAGACTGATAAAGGCAATAATCTGTATGATTTCTGGAAGGAGCCCCTGACTAAAGAAATAAACAAGACACTGAAGAAAAACAACAATGACCTAATAGTCAATCTTGCCTCCAAAGAATACTTCAGTGCTCTGGACAAGAAAGGTCTGAATGGAGATCTCATCGACATAGGGTTTAAAGAGAACAGAGATGGGAAACTCAAGTTTATCTCATTCAGCGCTAAGAAAGCCAGAGGTATGATGGCCCGATATATAATAAAAGAACGTATAAGTGCCAAAGAAGACTTAAGAGGCTTTAACTATGAGGGCTATGCTTATGACGAGGGACTTTCTTCGCACAAGGAATATATGTTTGTCAGGTAATTATTTGGTTGATACATCCAATAGACTTTCCTTAGAGTAGGACCAAGCATAATTCCATTTATGATTTAATCACTTGAGGTAAGAGGTAATCAGACATAGTTGCCATAAGCCTATTCTCATCGGTTGTAACTGTCTTATCACAGGCTCAAGAACAACAATTTCAATAGACAATTTGAGCAATTTCTTCTTGCTAACTTTGCTCAGCGCTTAGATTTGAGACTTGCATCGGACGCAGATACACGTGGTGACTATTCTCTCTATGGTCGATTGGGACTGGAATGAAATACTTTCTGACTGATTTTCTAAAGGTAGGATTACTCTCTACACTAACTTTATGGATACTACGCCAGGTCGTACTGCCCACACCTTTAATTTAGGTTTTAAACTGTGCAGGCTTTGTAACATATAATGATTTTTTATAATACATAAATATTTGTTTTACTTATATTTATGAAATAATAATATGAAAAATACCAATTACAGTATTTTATCATATTAAAAATCATAATACATTTGGGCAACGATGAAAAGCTCATCGTATTATAGAGGTTGCTTGCATTTTAACTATAAAATCGAAACAACCGAGTCCTTATAAGGTGCCATAAAAGGCACAATCTGAACGAGAAAACCGTATATCGCCCGCAAAGGCCCAGGTCATTCCAAAAGCCGAGAAGAAAAATCTTCTCTTATTATCCCATGATCTTAGTTGGTATATGGTTTTCTTTTCATTTATTTTCGACTTTTAAGTCATGTCTACCCGAAGTAAGAAACAGCAAAACTTTAGTCCATTCAGAGAGAGATTATATGAAATAATCTTTGAAGCTGATACTCATTCAGGCAAGCTGTTCGATGTTATATTACTCCTTGCTATCCTGGGTAGTGTCATTGTTGTTATGTTGGATACAGTGCCGTCCTTGGCAAAGTATCACCATTTGTTTTATGGCTTGGAATGGGTTTTTACCATTTTCTTCACTATAGAATATATAACCCGAATATTTACTGTCCACAGTCCTAGAAAGTACATGACTTCTTTCTTCGGTATTATTGACTTGATTTCTATACTCCCTACTTATCTGACTGTATTCTTGCCAGTTAATCCATCATTAATGATAGTAAGAGCTCTTAGGTTACTGAGAGTATTTAGAATATTCAAACTGGGTAATTTTCTTTTTGAAGGTCAGGTTATCATGAAGGCACTGAAAGAGTCCCGAGACAAGATTTTGGTCTTCATGTTCTTTATTTCTGTAATGGTCGTGATATTCGGCACAATAATATACTTCGTAGAGACCATTAGTCCTTCTGGAAATAAGGACAGTTTTACCAGTGTACCGAAAAGTGTTTATTGGGCAATCGTAACCTTATCTACCGTAGGCTATGGTGACATATATCCAACTTCACCTTTGGGTCAGTTTCTATCTTCGATTCTAATGATAATGGCTTATGCAGTAATCGCTGTTCCTACAGGAATTGTAACTGCTGAATTTTCCAAAGGTCATAAACGAAAAGCAGCCAAAAAAATAACTACTCAGTTGTGTTCTTTTTGTCTAAAGGATGGGCATGATCCAGATGCGAAATTCTGTAAATTCTGTGGAGAGCACCTCCATCTAGCTGATCTATCCGCTAAAGAGGAAGCAAAAAAAATAAAGAATAAAAATTCCTAGATCTTACAATATTTCAAGCAAGGCAGAGATTTCTGTAATCTCATAAGTTGCGTGATATTCGGTCATGTTTTCTGATCTGAAATAATTATACCAGCATGTATCGAAACCATAATTGATACCTCCTCTAATATCAGAATTCAGAGAATCTCCGATTACCAACACTTCTTCAGCTAGTGGATGTCCAGTTTGCTCTTGTACATAGTCAAAAAAGGCTTCAGTAGGTTTAGCTACTCCGATTTCTTCAGATATAACTATAGGGCTGAACACCTTGTCCAGACCTGTTAACCGTAATCTAGGGTTCTGAACTTCAGCTAATCCATTCGTTATTAAAGCCAGCTGATATTTACCACTCAGCTGATCAAGCAAGGATTTTGCACCTGGTACATAAATAGGATTACGAGAGATATGAGCAAAATAAGCAGCATTTACACTTGTAGGGTTTAGATCTAAGTCCCTCTTTTCCGCAAACAATTTCCAGCGTTTAGTCCTTAACTCTAAAGCACCTAGTTGCCCTTTCTCAAATTCTACCCATACACCATGATTGATACTAGAATACAACTCATAATCCTCTTGGTTCAAGGTAAACCCTAGCTCCTTGAATATATCAAAGAAAGCTAGCTTCGAAGCCGCTGAAAAGTCTAAAATGGTATTATCCAGATCAAAGTACAACCAAGTATAACCCGCCATATTACTTAGGTAGGCGCATAACGTGAAGGATTCTTTTGACCGACCAGCCGGTGGCCCCATTTGCGACTAGGATAAGTAACCCTCCGCAGAGCGCCATATTACGACTGAAGTAAGTTATAGCTAAAGTTTTCTCACCTACTGGATCATTCCAAAAGGAGTAGACTATCAGGGTGAAAAGGAACCAATAAGTAAACAGAATCAAAGCTCCTACGCTAGCATAATAGCCTATAATGACCATTACAGACCCTATCAATAGAAAGATTATTACGAGAACGATGAGTAAATTAGGTGCAAAAGAAATACCGTAGGCCTCTAAAGTTTCACGAGTCTCTCCGAAATAGACAATATTATCTACTGCTTCAAAGAAGAAAAAGAGACCTAGTATAATCCGACCTAGTAATTCTACTACTTTTTTAAACATGGTATTTAAAAATTGGGGCTTTATAGATTTGGTATTGTCTTAATTATATATGTATCCTTAGGGTTTCGCAACTCAAAAAATTATTTTTTTATAGTGAGAATCTCAGAAAGTAGGCAGTACTTAGTTAAAATTTCTTAAAGGAGCATAAATTGAATTCACCTTATTTTATATAGATTCTACCCCTAAAAGAAGATTTATACTCACAAAACAAGCAAATAATTGAGTTGTAGCAATGATACGCAAATAAAACATTGGTAACAAACTGCATAAATAGCTAACTTTAAAGAGGAGGGAGTTGCTCAAAGAAACCATAATAATATCGTCTTTGTCGTAACCTTTCGCAAATAGTCTTTAACACGAATCGCAAACAACCTTTAATTCAAATGATTCATATCAGATGTGTAATCAAGTTGAACATTTTATAATTAATCACATTTCCAAATCATGAACTTATTATTTAAACTAATAGTAGCCTACTTCCTATTTCTAGGCACTACCCTAGCGGGAAATATAAATCCAGATTTTTTCAGCAAAACCAACGACTTCTTTCAAAAGCATGTTATAGATGGTACTGTAAACTATGCTGCTCTAAAAAACAACAGTCAATTAGAAGAACTAATAACTAACATAGCGACTGCAGATCTTTCAGAAGAAACTGAAGCTACCAAGCAAGCTTTTTATATCAATGCATATAACCTATTGGTTATCAATAGTGCGGCAAAAAACTATCCTCTTGCTTCAGTGCAAGAAATATCAGGCTTTTTTGATAGAAAAAAACATCTGGTATCTGGAGAGAGAATGACACTTACACAGCTAGAGAACAACAAGTTACTAAAGACTTACGGTGACCCTAGGTACCACTTTGTCTTGGTCTGTGGTGCTGTAGGATGTCCTCCAATTACCAACTTTGCCTATACACCAGAGCTGCTAGACCAGCAGCTGGATCAGCAAACAAGCTTGGCTATGAATGATAATTCATTCATCAAAATCATGGGAGGCAAACTAGCGGTATCAGAAATATTCAAATGGTATACAGAAGACTTTGGCGGAAGTAAAAAAGCAATAGTCAAATTTATAAACGAATACAGAGCTGCTATGCTTCCTGAAAATGCCAAAGTGTACTTCTATGACTATGATTGGTTATTGAATGACCAAGCACTTACAAATGGATCAAGTGGTGCAGGAGCGGCAAGTAATAATGCAAGCAGATATGTTGTTTCTTCTACTATTGCAAAAGGTACCACAGAGACAAAAATATTCAACAACCTTTATTCACAACGAACTGGAACTGATACGGAACTTACTGATAGATCTACTTTTAACACAGTACTTATTAGCTTTTTGTACGGTGCAACCAAAAGAGTTAATGTAGGTTTCAGTACTAGATATAGAAGAGTAAGAAATGACAAGCTGCCATCTAATTTATTTTCTGTATTTGGAAATAATATAGATCAGGCAAATGGAGAAAGTCAGAGATCAGGAATTACTTCTATAGGACCACAAATAAGATATGCGCCAGTCGAAAGATGGTCTAACTTTTCTATCCAGAGTCAGTTACTTTTTGCGACAGGTGAAGATCAGGAAGGCAATAGCTCGCAACCATTTATCGACTGGACTGGAGCGACTTGGTGGACGCAGTTTTTTAATGACTTTGCTATAGGAGATAACTTCTCTCTATTTACTGAGATAGACTTCTTGATAGAAGACTTAGGTAAGGGAAATCTTAATAGAATTTCTACGCCAGGTACTTTGATACTAAGTTATAACCCGACAAGTAAGGCGACTTTATATACATTAGGTTCTTTCTCTCCATACTGGCAGGCAGATTTCAGCTATTTTACTCAGCTGGGTATAGGAGCTAAGTACCAGTTTACTCCAAATCTTGAATTAGAATTGTTAGTTACAGACTTTAATGATAAGTCTTTCCAGACAAATGGAGGTCAGGCTAATACCTTTAACCTAGGCCTGAGATTCAATATATAAGAGCCCAATAGTGGGTCAATTTTCGTAAATTTGAAGGCTGATAAAGTTAGTTCAGCAAAGTGAATTCATGTTGTTAAATAGGTATTTGGTCCTTGTCAATATTTTGATCCTCTGCATAAGTGGGATGTGGGCACAAGATGCCAGAATAGAGCAAGTAAATTTTGAAGGGCTAAAGAAGAACAAACTACTCTACCTTCAAAATATTGTAGAGGTTCAAGAGGGAGATGAGATAAACATGGAGTCCATTACGAATGACGTACAACAATTAAAAAACTCGGTAGGAATCGCAAATGCATCTTACCGAGTTGATACGTTAGATTCGGATGTAACCCTGACATATGTTACAGAAGAAAAAAGGACTTTCTTACCAATTGCAAAGTTTGGAGGAATAAGAGAGAACATCTGGTTTCAGCTCGGTTTTGTAGATATCAACTGGTTAGGAACAGGACAGACGCTTACTGCACAATATCAAAATTCAGATGGCAGACATTCTGGTTTGGTTTATTACAGAGTGCCTAATTTAAATCAGTCAGCTTGGGGATATTCTGCAAGCCTCTCTAAATGGTCTTCTAGAGAACCATTGTTTTTTCCGGAAGGCACAGTCTTATACGATTATGACAACAACAGTTTGGCACTTACAGGAATTCGAAATCTCAACAAACTAAACTTTGTAGAACTAGGTGCAACCTATTTTGTAGAAACTTACTCCATAAGTGATGACCAGGAAATCCCGGAGATATCAGGACCTGACCAAATCAGGCAGCCCAAGATTCTGCTCAAGCTGGAGTATCAGATGAACAAGCTCGATTATCATTTCTTCTACCTCAATGGTACTCATTGGACTTCGGCATTCCAAAATGTATTAAATACAGTAGATAATACTTGGTTTCATAGCATCGAGTTTCAGGGCAGAAAATTTTGGAGATTTGGAGAGAAAAGCAACTTGGCGACTAGATTTAGGTTTGCGCTGTCTTCTAATAATGACTCTCCATTTGCTCCCTTTGTCGCTGATAGTCATATAAATCTAAGAGGGGTAGGAAATAGAATAGACAGAGGGACCGCTCAGATTATTCTGAACTTGGAACACAGATATACACTTTTTGATAAAGAGAAATGGGCATCACAGGCAGTAGTATTTGCTGATCTTGGTACATGGAGGAATCCTGGTGGAGAATTAAAAGATGTATTGAATCCAGATCAATTCAGGCAGTTTATAGGTGCAGGTTTTAGAATTATAAGGAATAGGATTACAGGTGCAACCTTGAGAGTGGACTACGGCATAGATATCTTTAATCCTGAACAAAGGGGTTTTGTTATTGGACTCGGGCAATACTTTTAATACTTCTAAGAGATTATGACTAGACTAATTGCCTTAGTGCTAAGCATACTTGCTTTTACAACAACTCTGAGCTCACAAACCGAAGACTCTGATTACCCAATAAATGGCATTAGTTTTATAGGTCCTACCTCAGTTGGCTATGATCCCAATTCCTTTCAAAAAATAAAGAAGACCAATTCTAATTGGGTCGCATTGATACCAGGTGCAACATTAGGAAGATCTACCTTACAAATCATACAACCAGATCTATCCTATGAATGGGGAAGCACCTTGGAAGCTCAAATAGTGGGTATAAAACTTGCTAGAGAAGCGGGATTGAAAGTTTTCCTCAAGCCACATATTGTTTTAGAAAAATCTCCTTACGAATCAGCAGATTTTCTCAATAGTCTCTTATACGAATATCGAGATAGAACCAACTATGCCATATGGAGAGGAGATGTGGTACCACAAAATGAAGAGGATTGGTCTATCCTGGAACAAAGCTACGAAGCTTACATTATAGAGCTTGCTCAAATTGCACAAGAATATCAAGTAGAGTTATTTTGTATCGGTACCGAACTGAGGGAATTTGTCAGATTAAGACCAGACTACTGGAATCAACTAATAACTAAAGTAAGAAATATCTATTCTGGAAAGATCACTTACAGCGCCAACTGGGATGAGTATGAACTAGTAACTTTTTGGGATAGACTAGACTTCATAGGTGTAGACGCTTATTTTCCCATAAATGAATCAGCAACCCCTAATGTGTGGCGGACTCTTATCAATTGGAAACCTATCAAAGGAAAGCTGAGACTGTTCAGCGAAATGAAGAACAAGAAAATACTCATGACTGAATTTGGTTATAGAAGTATTTCATATGCAGGCAAATCACCTTGGATACACAATAAGGGTGACGGCACGCCTAACAATACTGCTCAAGCAAATTTATATACAGCCTTCTTCAAAACCTTCTGGAACGAATCATGGGTTGTAGGTGGCTTTGCATGGAATTGGATGCATAGCAGCAGAATTATAGACACTACTGATTTTACAATGCAGAACAAAGAGGCGTTGGAAATCATCCAAAAATGGTATAACTAAGTCCCATCTCCAAGAGAATTTATAGCTAAAAGAACTAAGGGAATTGCATTATTAAATGCATGTATGTAAATGCTATAGCCCATATTGTTGCGTACTCTGATATACCCTAAATAAAGACCAAGAATAAATTGCGGAATAACCAGTAATGGTGCTAGCAGCCATAAACTTTTGTCTAGAGTGAAATTACTGACATGCATCATAGCGAAAATGAAGGCAGTCAGATAAAAAACAAATGGAAAGAATCTCTTCACAACACGGTGCTCTCTACCCTTATCATCTTCCCTTAGAAATAATATACAACCGATCACGAAACAGATTATAGGAGCAAGCCATATAGGATTACTCCTTAGCCATTGTATCAAAGATGAAAAACTCCAAAGATCTATTGCTGTAAATAAAGATAGAACTAAGCCAATGCCTGAAATGAAGAGGAAAAATAGAAAGAGGTAAGTAAAATTGCCGTAGCGCAAATGAAACCTGAATAAGAACTCTTCTAAGATTGGAGCAATTATCACTGCCTGTATAAAAACCTCCAACAAGGTATAGTTCTCCATTATAGCTTTCATCTTATGCGGGATATTCTCTAGACCTAGCAAAGAACTTATAGGTACAAAGAGCAGCATTTCTACAATGAAAACTACAAGAAAGAGTCTAAGTACTATAGAGAAGTCTAATGGCTTATCCCTAGGATAATCGAAAAAGGGTCGTCTTAGAAAAGTAAGAAATTCTCGAATGGCTGTTTCTAATCGCATATAAGTATCGCCAGTAAAGGTAGTACTTAATTCTAAGCAGCCCGATTGTAAATACTAGTGATAATTGTATTTGTAAAGGGTGGTCCAATTGGTAAAAAAATAAGACCTTCGTTGCATGCATGAGATAGAGACAAGTTCAGATTACCTAAGCTCCTTAAATGAGATACAGAGACAAGCAGTAGTAAATCTGGATGGTCCGGTCATGGTGATAGCTGGCCCAGGTTCGGGCAAAACAAGAGTTCTCACCTTTAGAATAGCACATCTTCTCAATTCTGGCGTAAGACCTTGGCAGATTCTAGCCCTTACTTTTACCAATAAGGCCGCCAGAGAAATGAAAGAAAGAATAGAAAAAGTAGCCGGTAGCGATGCCTACAAAGTATGGGCAGGAACTTTCCACTCTCTGTTTGCTAGAATTCTAAGAGTAGAAGCACATAAAATAGGCTACCCAAATGACTTCAGTATCTATGATACCGACGACACTAAAAGCGTTATAAAAGAAATAATAAAGACTCTAGGCCTCACAACAAAAGAATATAACGTCAGTGCAGTAAGATCAAGTATCTCTAGTGCCAAGAGCAATCTGATCACTCCTAAAAAGTACGCAGCCAACGAAGAACGGATGGAACATGACAGGATGAACAGAAGGCCTATGACCTTTCAGATTTATGCTAATTACGTGGCTAAGTGTAAAAGGTCAGGAGCCATGGATTTCGATGATCTATTGTTACAGACTTTCAAGCTACTCTACACCAACCCAGAAAATGTCCGTGCTAAATATCAAGCACAATTTCAATATCTGCTTGTAGATGAGTTTCAGGATACAAACTTCCTCCAGTATGAAATTCTAAAACTGCTTGCTATCTATCCAGACAGTCGACAGAATATATGCATAGTCGGAGATGATGCCCAGTCTATCTATTCCTTTAGAGGCGCGACGATAGAGAACATTTTGCAGTTCGAGCATGACTTTCCAGATGTACAAACCTTCAAACTAGAACAGAATTATAGATCTACCAGTTTTATAGTTGCAGCAGCTAATGAAGTTATAAAACATAATTCAAGGCAAATCCAAAAAGAAATATGGACTGACAAGTCTGGAGGTAATAAAATCAAGGTGATCAAGGCGATGACTGATAATGAAGAAGGGAAAAGAGTTGCGGACCTTATCATAGAACAAAAAAACAGATTCAATCTTGCAAATCAGGAAATAGCCGTGCTCTATAGGACCAATGCACAGTCAAGAGTTTTTGAAGAACATCTCAGACGTTACAATATTCCTTACAGAATCTACGGCGGACTTTCCTTTTATCAAAGAAAAGAAATAAAGGACGTAGTAGCTTATCTCAGACTTGCTGTCAATTCTAAAGATGACGAAGCCCTCAAGCGAATTATCAATTACCCGAAGCGAGGAATAGGGAAAACTACTTTAGAAAATCTTACCCAACTCGCTAATGACAACGAAATTTCTATCTGGGAATGCTTGAGTCAAATCAAGTTATCAGCTGGAGCAAAAAAGAAGCTAGGCAACTTTGTAGCCATTATGCGGGCATGCCGAGACAAAGCTGCAATGGTAGATGCATATAAAGCAGCTGTATTTATTGTAAAGCGATCAGGTATCGTAGACCTGCTAAAAGCAGAAAACACCATAGAATCACAAAACCGAATAGACAACATCAATGCCTTACTCGATGGTGTACAAGAATTTTCAGAAGATGATGTATTAGATGCAGGAGAAGACCTCGAAGACCAGGAAAGAACCTTGTCCAGATTTCTTCAGAGCATTTCACTTATGACTGATGCTGATGAAGAAAAAGACAATGTCGACACCGTTACTTTGTTATCGGTGCATGCTGCAAAAGGACTAGAGTATCGATCAGTATTCGTAGTAGGATTGGAAGAAAATCTATTCCCATCTTATATGTCTCTATCCTCTCCAGATCAAATAGACGAAGAGAGAAGACTTTTTTATGTAGCCATTACAAGAGCTGAGGAATTGCTAACACTGACCTTTGCCAATAGCCGCTACCAATATGGGCAGATGCGATTCAATGATTCCAGCCGCTTCCTAGATGAAATCTCAGAGCACAACATGGAAGCGAATATTACCATTTCACAAAAACCTACTTTCAAGGAACCACGAGTTCTAGGCAACTTCAAGAAGCTTAGCTCTGTTAAGAAACAAGCTCTTGCTGTAGACTCTGGCAATTTTACTCCCAATGAAATTTCAGAATTAAAAGTAGGTCAAAAAGTTTTGCACAAAAGATTTGGTCAGGGAGAAATCCTAAGTATCGATGCAAGTAAGATTGCGACAATTAAGTTTTTTGACTTGCGAGAAAATGCTGAGAAGAGAATAATGCTGAAGTTTACCCGACTTCAAATATTAGATTAGACCCTATTAGAGTTGTTCTTGGGCCGAAGGACGATTAAGAAACTTTACAAGTAGATAGATCACCAATAACAGTCCTAAAAAGAAGGCTACATAAAAGAAATTCAATCCACTGGTTTGAGGACTGGAGTCCAAGCTATCTGGGTCTCCCATAAGAACAAGAGAAGACCAGTAATAAGGTGATTTATACCTATTACTTTTTATGAACTCTAATTTAGCGTCTCTTAGTGAGGTAGGTTTGTCCTTATTATTTTTCAGCCCCTCATAGAAATTCATCAGTATTTGATTCCCTGATACTTCATTCAGATTCCACATACTTCCTACAACTGAGGCGGCATCCGCAAAGAGAAAAGCTCTGGAGAGACTATTTATGCCTTCTCCACTTCTATCTTTTCCGTCATAACTCTTGCAAGAACTTAGAGTGACTAATGAGGCATTCAGATTCAGTTTATAGATTTCATCTAGATTTATCAGCGAATCTTTAAAGGCGATCCAAGGTTGATGTGTTTTAGAGTTTATACCACTATGTGTAGAGAAATGGATCACATCATAATCTCTTGACTCCTCTACGAAATTCTGAAGAGTAGCTCTATTTCCATAGAGTAAAGAGGTATTAGAAATACGTTCAAGGCTTGCGATTTCTTCGTCACTTTGCTTCAAGGGTAGCATACTTTCAAAATCAAAAGTACCAGGGCTGACCAACAACAATTTATTGAAGTATTTTTTGTCATTGTATTTCTGCAGAACTGTCAGAGAAGGAGCCATACTGAAAGTATAATCTTCTATCTGATACCTAGGTCTTCCATCCTCTATTGCACTTACTAGTATATCAAACTGTACATAATTTATAACTCCATCACCGACTACTATTACTTTATTATGTTTTTCTGAGATACCGGTAAGCAAAATTTCATTCAGCTCAGAAGATAAGCTTACAAACCTATCGAAATTGTGCTGATACTCAAGACTGTCTTTATTTCCCACTAAACTGATAAGTTCATTGACTTTAGCACGAAGGTTTACCGGTCGTGGATGCGTTATCAGTTTGGATTCTTCAGAAGTGATATTCAATAAGTACAAACTATCCGGGGTGATATGGTAACTCAGCACCTGAGTAGAATCATCTAATATATCCTTCTGGACTTCCTCTATAGTTGGGATATTAACATCAAACTTATACTTGTAATAATGTGGAAAAGCGATTTTAAGAGAATCTAGAAACTCATTATATTCTGTATACTTTTTAAGGTCAGTTTCCTTGGTGTCTAGAAAAGCATCTCTTAGTTCATGCTCCCTTTCAGCTAGCTCAGCAGGTATCAAGGATTTTGCATCTTTATTATTAAGCTCATCCAAGAGAAGTAGTGCACGGCTTTTCTCCATATACTTAAACACTTTCTCATTATCCTTCAGCCAGTCCGCCATTTCTACAGCTGTATCATAGATAACTCTCGTGTTTCTACGCCAGTATATCTTTGTGTTGTCTGTGGATAATTGCGCCCTCATAATATCTATAAGTTCGACAGCATTGGCTAGATGCTTTTCAGCGCTTTCCACGTCTGCTATATTTTTATGATTTATATAGAGATGCGCATAGCATAAGGCTTTCTCTTTAAGTTCTGTAAGCAGCTGCGACTTTATACCAACCTTGTGAAGTTTTTCAGTGGGTATGACTTCTCTTGTGTCAGAAAAATCTTCATCATCTAGGAGGCACTTGATGGCATTTTGGATCTGTCTGAGTGCCGCTTCAAAATCTTCTGGACCACCGTATTTCGCTTTCAACGAATATTTAGTAGACAGATTGTGAAATAGATCGGCCAGCTCTGGATAGTATTGCTTCCCAAAGAATGCTCTGTTTTCCTGAATAGCTAACTTGGCATATTGTATAGACAATTCCATTTTGCCTAAGCTCTTATACTGGTTGCTAATATTTTTATAAGCCCAAGAAATCTGCCTCACTTCATTTTGGTGCCCACTGCCTTTCATTAAGGAAACGCCTTTGTCATAGTAAGTTATAGCATTCTTGTGTTCTGCTACAGATTGCTTATTGTAGTTTTTGGATTTATTTATAAAAGCTTTTTTAGTAGCTTCATCTTCTTCAGATAGAGACAGTGCTAACTGTCTTTTATATGCGGAGTTTTTTCTTCTTGCTTTAATGTAGTGGACCCAGCCCAGGCTGGTGTATGCCCTACCCCTAGCAAAGTTTAGTTTGTGTTGCTTAGATATGTTAAGTTGCTCTTCTATCTTTTCTAGACAAGAATCTATATCTCCCAATCTTGCATAACCTTGAAACTGCACATGTAAGGCCCGACATTTTTCATCTGGTGTTTCTGCGAGGTCATAGGCGTACTTCCCATGTTCTATCTGAATATTGAAATTACCTTGGGAAAGTAGGACTGTTGCCATCCCTTTGTAATTTCTGAAATCTATATTCGTTGCTCTCCCTTCGTTCAGCTCCAAGCTTTTCTGGAAGTGCTCACCTGCTTTGTCAAATTTGTGAACATCCACATAGCGCTCTCCCGCATGTGTATAGGCAGCTGCTGTACGGTCTTTGTAAACTGATAATTCTATTAGAGCAGTAAGATGTTTTTTTCCAAACTGTAGTGCTGAATCAAATTCTGCATTTTTGGTATACCACTCA